>CANGTI010000001.1 GCA_947456795.1 Rickettsiales bacterium | reverse complement strand
TTCACCTCAAATGTTGCATCGTAATTCAGATGATCTCTACCATATTCAATATTGTGCGCACGAACATTGGCATCTAAACTAAGACCATAAGTTATAATTCTATGACCTTTACCAGATGCTAAGGATTTATTTACCAGATCCCTAATATCATGGTCATCAATGCATACAACAGAGAATCCACAAAAAGATGTTTCTGTCATGAACCGATAAAATGCATCCTTTAATTCAGCAAAGCTGCCATAAGAATTAAGATGTTCCTGATCAATACTAGTAATCACAGAAACATCAGGACGTAAATTTAAAAAAGAAGTATCAGACTCATCTGCCTCAGCTACGCAAAACTCCCCCTTTCCAAGATATGCGTTTGTTTTCTTAGCATTGACTGTTGCGCCAACAATCACAGTAGGTTCGTATCCACAATTTTCCAACAGATGCCCCACAAGCGTAGTAGTTGTACTCTTTCCGTATGAACCTGAAACACCTATACTAAAACTAAATTTCATTATCCAAGATAAGATATGAGATCTGTGCAAAATAGGTATGCTCATCCTTTTTGCTTCAATAACTTCTACATTGCTTTGATCAATTGCAGATGAAACCACAATACATGTCGAATTTTTTACATTTTCTGCGCAATGCCCTTTCAACACCGATACTCCAATCTTTTCTAGACCCATTGTATAACTATTAGACTCAGAATCAGAGCCAGTAACCAAATAGCCTAATTCTTTCAAAATATGCGCCAGGCCACTCATTCCAACACCACCGATACCAACAAAATGAACATTTCCATCAAATAAAGATCCAGAAAAATTCTTCATAATTAAAACTTTACAACAAAGCTATGGAAAAAATCTGACTAAAACAAAAGCAATAGCAACGGGATAGTCATCTGAGATAGATAAAGAGAGTTCACAACGACAATAGCCGTAAGGCAATAAAGATTTAATCACATTCTCTTGGATATTTATCTTAGGAGCTCCAAGATGGTCTTTAAAAACCAAAATGTCTGTAAACTTGAGCAATGCACCTATTCCCACACCAAAAGCTTTGGAAACTGCCTCTTTAGCAGCGTACCTTTTTGCCAAAAATTTACAGTGATTGTTTTTTAAGTCATTAAAGAATTCAATCTCTTTACTATGCAAAATTCTTCTGCAAAATTCTTGGCCAAACTTAGCAAAAATCCTCTCTACTCTGGGTATTTGTACAACATCCACTCCGATTTTAATCATTGAAACGAACTCGTTTTACAGAGTAAATATCCTTTTGGTCTTTTAAATGAGCCATAATAACAGATGTCTGCTTTTCATTAAAAACTTGAATCGTATACACAGACTCAGAATGAGCGTCCATGGAGCTTGAGTGCTTGATATTAGCAATGTGTCCATCAAATTTCTCTATCAAAGAAGAAATGGATTCAAGGTTAGCGGATGTATGTAAAAAAATAATTTCAAGATCGACGAAAAAAGCATCCCCTTTATCTTCCAATCTCATTGGAACAAACTTAGCGTTTATAGGAATTTTGATCAATTTGGGGCAATATACCCAATGTACAGATAGACCTTCAAGAATAGTAAAGAACCCTATAATCTTGTCTCCAGGAATTGGATTACAACATTTAGCGATTTCTGTTTTTTGCTCAGAAACATTGATCCTTTTAATCAAATGCAAGGAGAGTTTTGCAAGATTTAATTTCAAAAAGTTACTTAGCTTTCTGAGATAACCACCGTAACCATATTCTGGATCCATGGACAAAATTAGCTTGCTTACAGAAATTTTTCCTTGAGCAATACTAGAAAAAAGTACCTCTTTAGATTCTAATCTCAAATCGCGAGCAAGGTTTGCAGCGAAATCGTCAAAAGATGGAACTCTAAACCAATTGCAAAGATTTTTCAAAGTGCGTTCTCCGGAATGCACATTCTTGGCCCAATTTTTGTCTAAAAAATATTTTTTTATATACTCCCCAACTTCTGGATCCACAACATAATACTGACATGCCTCATCAATTTCATGCCAATCAGCAGTGAAAATTTCAACACGATCTCCTTCCTTGATTTGACATAATAAAGAAACATTTTTTCCATCAATTTTAGCACCAATACAAGACATCCCAACTGCATAAGAAATCTTAAAAGATACATCTAGAACTATTCCTCCATGCGGCAGATAAATTGTGGAACCGTCCGCAAGGGTACAAGAAACTTGATTCAAAGAATCTGTTTTTAGATCAAACAGCAGCGATTTTGCATCCTCTAGCATATTAATGCTATTATCTTGATTTTTGTAAATCCAATGCGAAGCTCTTCCTTTTTCGGATTGCGCATGCATTTGATTAGTCCTAATTTGTACCTCTATTTTATGATTCAAAGGACCCAGAATCACTGTATGAATTGATTGATATCCATTGGACTTAGGCACGTTGACAAAGTCATCAAAAAATCCAGAAACAACAACATAGTCAGAATGCACTATTCCAAGAGCTTGATAACACTCAGAAAGAGTGTTGACGATGATTCTAAGGCCCAAAACGTCTGAAATATTATCAAAAGCACGACGTTTTTTTAGCATCTTAAGCCAAATAGAATAGGGGCTTTTTTGCCTCCAAGTCATTTTCCCCTTAATTCCAGCACCTACTAATCTTTTTTCTAATTTCTCTACTACATATTGTAATGCAGATTCGTACTCTTTTTGAAATGCTTCTAAAATTTCTACAAGAACAGCTCTAGCTTCAGGATTAAACACCCCAAAAGAAATGTCTTCAATTTCTGTTTTCAAATCTGCAATGCCTACCTGCTCCGCAATTGGAGAATAAATTTCAAGACCATCTTTTGCTAGCACTTCTCGTTCCTGAGAAGACGGTAACAAATCTATCATACGCATTTTGTTTAAACAAAGCGCCAATACAACTGCTAATTTTGCTGTACTTAAATTCGGATATACACAAGTTTCGTCCTCTCTAGAATCAAGTATACGGATACAGAGATTTCTGAGATTTTCTACACCAATAAACCACTCTAAGTGATCTAACGTAGTGGTATCAAGTGTTGCCTTACATTCGCCAAGTGTCACAATTTCTTGCTTTACCGGAATATAAAAGAACGCAGATAAAATAATTTCAAAGTCTAAATTATAGTTTACTAAGTCAAGGGCTAGAACAATGCAGTTTTGATACCACAAGCAATTTTGACCAACATGAGGATTTCTTTTTTTTAAAAAGGAAACAGCTTTTTTAAACAAAAAAACATTCTGAGGATAACGAAGAGCTATCAGATCCCATAAAATCCTTTCCTTTTGTTTTAATTGTTCGAATCTATGCATCGGCTCGGGCTAATCTATATCACTAAAGTAACGGCACTTTCAAAAAAACAACTTAAATAAAAATTTCAATTTATGAGAATTGAAATATCAGGAAATATATTATTTATCCTGGTCTGATAAATCCTCCTCCATAGATTCTTCTATTTCAACATCATCATCAGAAGTAACATAAAAAGCATCACTAAGATCTACGTCTTCCTTGATAAACTCTTCAGAAGAAGAGCTATCATATTCACTTTCTTCCAAAATTTTAGAGTCCTGAGAAAAGAAGCTCTGAAAAGACTCATTGCTAACTTGCTTTTTGATCAAATCTAGGTCGATAAGGTCCCTTGCTATCTCTCTTAAAGCCAAAACAGCACTTTTTTCATCTAAAAAGATATGAGAATCAAAAGTAAAATTAGAGTCAATGCGAGCATTAGCACTGTTTGACACTCCTACATTTGTCATACTACTACGATTTTTGTGTAACTCGATTTTTGGTGCCTCGCCAGACTCAATAGAACGAGCCCTACGAGATGCAAGTAGAACAAGCTCGAAGTGACTTTCAATTTTTTTATTCTTTAAACAATCCTCAGTAGTAATGCGAGCCATATAGTTTGTATATTCCAAATATATTTAAAATGAAGTCAAAGCGATTTATTCAACCAAAAAGCAAACCAAACTTGGACACCATTCTACAAGCTTTACATTGCTGCAACAATGTAAAATGATAAGATACGCATTAAGCTTCTCTTGTTTTCCAAGCTTTTTTACATAATTTCACAATCTCTCAAATATTAAATAATAGCAACTGAATTTTAATGCCCTCAACACAGAACGGAAAGCACCCATTGCTGATAATAGATTGCTATGGATTTGTATACAGGGCCTATCACGCCAATCCAAAACTCACCAATCCAGAAGGACAAGAGGTGGGCGCTATATATGGATTTACAAACATGCTGATAAAGATTTTGGCTCGTTTTAATCCAAGAAAAGTGATAGCGGTATTTGATGATGGAGGGCTCAATTTTCGGCACAAACTGTATAAAGAGTATAAACAAAATAGACCCCCGGCTCCTGAAGATCTTAAAAGCCAATTTCCATATCTAAAAGATGTAACCAAAGCATTAAACATTACCACATATAGCCAAGGGGGGTATGAAGCAGATGATGTAATTGCATCAATTGCCAAAAAGTTTTGCACGACTGAAAATGTAGTGATTTTTTCTTCCGATAAAGACTTATTACAACTTGTTGATGATCAAATACTCATATTCAACCCTTCAAGTGAATCTTTAGTGGGAGCAAAAGAGGTAAGAGAAAAATTTGGAGTAGATCCTACTAAAATGAAGGATTACTTAGCCCTAGTTGGAGATGCTTCTGATAATGTACCCGGAATAAAAGGCATAGGAGCAAAAAGCGCAGTATCTTTGCTAGAAAAATTCTCATCCTTAAATGATATCTTAAGCAACCCAGAGAACCTAAGTGAAAGACAAAAAACATTATTTATTGAAGGTAAAGAGTCCGGCATACTATCTCTAGAGCTAGTAACGCTAGTTTTAAACCTACCCATTCCTTTTGAATCCCAAGATTTAGATTGGAACCCTCCCCACAGAGATCACATCATGAATTTTCTGGAAAAGCACAATTTTCAATCCCTAATCAAAAGGGCAAATAAGCTTTACGATACAAAATCTCTATATCAAGAAGCTCAAAATAGTTTTAACAAGGATACGAAAAATGACGAATCTCTACAAACCTATGTAATTACCACTGTCACCCAATTAAAAATGCATTTAGACAAAAGTCTTTATTGTGGATATTTATCCTTTTTTATAGAAAAAAAACCCAACTTGAGAATCTATTGTAGCAATAGCTTGGAAGAATCTTTTGTTATCAATCAGGAAAATTATACCGAAGAAATTGCAAATCTACTCTCAGAGTATTTTGCAAATCAAAGCATTGTAAAGATAGTCTATGACATTAAAAATATCTTTGCTAATTGTCCTGAATTTGTAAACAAAAGCACCTCATTAGAAGACGTGATGCTTATGCACTATTGTTTGGATACAAAACATTCAAAGGAATTAACCCTTGCTCAGATCCTGCATTCTACAATAGGTAAAGTACAAAACACCAATAATACGAACTTAGTATGCTTGATGCAAAAAGCATTCCGAATTTTAAGAGAACAACTATTTCTTACACACACCTTGTTTCTCTATCAAGAGTTTGATCTACCTTTGGCTCAAATCTTATATAACATGGAAAGTACAGGAATATTAGTAGATCAGAATAAATTAGAGGAAATATCTAAAAGTCTATCTATCAATGCTCAAAATTTAGAAACCACCATTTTCAAATTTTGTGGAACAAGTTTTAACCTTGCTTCTCCTAAACAATTGGCGGATGTCTTGTTTAACGTCCTTGCTATTCCGCACGGACGTAAATTGTCTAAATCGCAAACTTACAGCACAGACGTAACAGCGCTAGAGGAAATAGAAAAAAGCGGATTTCCAATAGCTCGTTTGATTTTAGAATGGAGACATATGAACAAGTTAAAAACAACTTACGCAGATGCCTTGCAAAAACAAATTAATCCAAAAACTAAAAGAATTCATACAACATTCTCTCAGCATAGCACACAAACAGGCAGATTAAGCTCTACCAACCCCAATCTACAAAACATACCAATCAAAAGTAAACCAGAGGAGGACATTAGATCTGCATTTATAGCAGCCAAAGGATACAAAATAGTTTCAGTTGATTATTCCCAGATAGAACTCAGAATATTGAGTCACGTAGCACAAATAGTCAGTATGCAAAATGCTTTTATACAAGAAGAAGACGTGCATCTTAGAACTGCTGCAGAAATTTTTAAACTGCCATTAGATGCTTTATCAGAGGAACATAGAAATAGAGCCAAAACCATAAATTTTGGAATTATCTACGGAAGCACAAATTTTGGCATAGCAAAGCAATTAGGCATCAGTCACAAAGAAGCTCAAAAGTACATAGACAGTTATTTTGAGCAATATCCAGAAATTCTAGAGTACATGAACAATACAAAACACACTGCCCATAGTAAGGGCTATGTAAGTTCAATCTTTGGAAGAAGATGCTCAATAGAAAATATTAACCATTCAAACCACATTTTAAGAAGTGCTGCGGAAAGAGCTGCAATTAATGCGCCTATACAAGCAACCGCTTCCGACATAGTAAGACTGGCAATGGTCGATATCACAAGAATAATTGAAACACAATCTTTGCCCTGCAGACTATTGCTGCAAATACACGATGAATTAATATTTGAATGTGAAGAACATATTGTTGATCACTTTTCGGCAATGCTAAAAATCAACATGGAAAATGTAGTACGCCTCTCTGTGCCTTTGCGAGTTAACATTAGTTGTCATCAAAACTGGTAAAGATAGTTCTTGCTATTGAATCTATTGCGTGGTATTTAAGGCAGAATCCTCAAGTTGCATACTTGCACCTTGAAGTAAATATCTAGATAGTACAAATTATGTCTAAAATCTCTAAATTAGTCCTTATCAGTTTAACCTTTTTGTGCATTGCTGCCTTTAGTAATAATAGAAAAGTTAAAAACCTTACAGTGCACGTTAATAACAATGGTTACAATATTGAGTCAAGTAATAGAACGTCTAAACACTCCGCAGTACACGTTAATAACAATGGTCACAATGTTAAATGCGAATTAGAACACTTAACTAATAGCGAACCGGAATCAGCAAGAATAGGCCTAGAATCTGTTGCTGCTAACTTTGAAGAAATGTGTATAGCAATAGAAAAATCTGTGAAAAGAAAACAAGCTACCAAGGGTATTGCAAATACTTCACGAGGAGATCAAGAAAGAATAACAGTTAACGGTATTTCATTTCCAGCTTCAGCAAAAGTCGTACATTCAAAATCAGGAAAAAGTATCGTGATGCGCAAAGGGGGTAAAAGAATTATGATCTCCCAAAGAGGAAGAAAAATTGAAATATTCAAAGGAGGAAAAACTGTCGTGACCAAATTGAAAGACGACAACGCACTCAAAGTATACACAAAAAAAATAGTAGAATAATGTTTCTTGAAGCCTTGTTCTGAATAAACATCCCCTGTTAATAAGTCACTTATAATCTAGTTCTTGCTATTGATCTATTAAATTTATAAAATGTGCCTTGGTGGCTTGTAAGTCACCAAATGTCGTTTACTAATGAACAATTGTAGCAAGATACTATGTTAAAAATCTCTAGATTAAGCCTTATTGTTTCAACTCTATTACTTTTGTCCACGCTTAGCGGATGTTTTAATAAAAAAGTTGAAACAATTTCCCTACTTGTTTCTCAAGACAGCCGTCCTTATACCTTCAAAGATGTACACGATGCAGAGATTGTAGGATTTGAGATTGAATTAATGAAACATGTTGCTCAAAAGTTGGGCAAAACTCTTAAAATCAAACCTGCCGAGTTTGCAAGCATCTTTGCAGACATAGAAGGATCTGAAGCAGAATGCGCGGTTGCGTGTATCTCTCCTACGCAAAGTCGCAGGAAAATTTATGACTTTTCAGTTCCGTACGCATCCTCAAAATTAGTCCTGATTTCAAAAAAAGGCAAAGGCATATCTTCTATTGAAGATCTATTCAGTAAAACACTAGCAATGAAAAGTGGCTCAACTTGTGAAGAGGTAGCAAGAAAAATCTCAGATCAAACTTTTGGAGTCATAATCAAACCCTTACAAAATAATGACGTACTCATAGAAGAACTGTCCACAGATGGTGCTGACGCTCTTATTATGGACTCCCTTACTGCTGAGCATTTTTGTAACGAAAACAGTGAATTGTTTATAGTTTGCCCAATTTCTGAGGAATTACTTTCCTTTGGCGCTAACTCTATAGCGGTTATGCTTCCAAAAGGTTCACCCTTAACAGCAAAAATTAACTCCACAATCTTGGAGATGCAAAAAGATGGATCTTTGCAATCTTTGGAGCAATCGTGGTTAAAGAGCCCACTTTCTCAAGAAAATCAACATTTAGAAGAAGAGGCAAAGGTCCAGCCAAATTCTCATGCTTCTTCTTAAGATATTGGGCGGCTTTCCCTTAGTAGGAAATATACCTATCAGTGGATCAAAAAATGCATCTCTACCCCTAATAGTTGCTTCGATCTTAACAAAAGAAAAATGTAGACTGACCAATTTGCCAGACATTTTAGATGTCAAAAATATTGCTACTCTTTTAGAATCAATAGGAGCTAAGATTGCATTTGAGCCAAACAGACAGGCCGCTGATTTTCTGTGCGCAAATCTCACCCATAATGTAGATATTGCAACGGCCCGCACGACGAGAGCTTCAATGTGGTGTCTAGGAGCTCTACTTACAAGATTAGGTAGGGCCCGTATTGCAAATCCTGGAGGATGCGACCTTGGAAGGAAAATGGATCTGCATTTTCAAGTATTAGAATCAATGGGAGCTCGTATAGAGGAAGATGAAGGAATTATTTCTGCTGTTGCAAGAAAAGGTTTGTTTGGAACAAAATTTACATTTAAAACCCGCTCTGTAGGAGCTACGATCAACGCTATTATGGCAGCCGTACTTGCAAAAGGAGAAACATCTCTAAGCAATTGCGCACAAGAACCAGAAGTCAAAGATCTGTGCTCTGCTTTACAAACTATGGGAGCCCAAATATATGGCATAGGTGATTCTAAAATAGAAATCAACGGTGTAAATACACTGTGTGGAATAACCCACAAAGTGATAGGAGATAGACTAGAGGCTGGCACTTACGCGATTGCAACAGCAATCACCCACGGAAACACGATATTACAAAACATAGAATTTGATCTTTTGTCTAATGTATATGAATCCTTTGAAAAAGTAGGAATAATTCTAGAAAAGATAAATGACTGCTCCATAAAAGTTTCTTGCACTGAAATTTTAAAGGGATGCGATATTAATGCATCCCCCCACCCGGCTTTTCCAACAGATTTGCAACCCATATTTACAAGTTTAATGTGCACTGCTCATGGAACAAGTAAAATATTAGAAAATGTACACTCTAGTAGATTTTTATATACTCAGGAGTTACGAAAAATGGGAGCAAACATTATAATTGACAACAGTAACACTGCCGCAATCGTCTCAGGAGTGCCAAGTCTTAGAGGCAGCTACGTAAAAGCTCACGACCTGCGTGGAGGCGCCGCTCTACTAGTTGCAGCACTTGCGGCAAAAGGTGAAACAGTGATTCAAAGTGCTGAGAAAATCTACAGAGGATACCAAAATATAGAGGTCAATCTATCAAATTGCGGCGCTCAAATTCAAAAAGAAACACTAAAAGCCTCCAACTAGCTCTCCAAGATATTTCCAGACACTTATTTAGGAATCTTGTTGAGGGTGACCCGACCTAACCGGAAGAACTATTTAAAATTTGGTTGAATCCAGAAACCAAATGCTTTCGCACCTCACTCATTAACTCTAAACATAATTTAGCCTCTTTCAGGGCTCTTGCAGCCTCTAGCATAGAGAATTTTCCGACTACAGCGCCTTGAGCAACACGATCAAATCTGGATAATGCGTTACTTAAAGGTGAAACAATAAGATTCACCGCACAATTGTCTAATTTTTGATTATGGACGTCTTTTTGCAAATACTTAGACATTACCGAGCTAAAATCCGCCGAAGAGCTATCAAGTTTTTTAAACGCAATAATGCTTGTCTTATAATCAGTTTCTGCTTTGGCACAGTAAGCTGAAACAGTGTTAATACAATCTATCATTTGAATAACTCAACAGTATTAGTTGTCATAGAGTTCAAAGCTTTCATCATTTTCAAATTTGCCTCGTAACTTACTTGAGCCTCTGCAGCATCGGCCCTTTCTATATCCTTATTGACATTTGAAAGATATATATATCCCTTTTTATCAGCATGAGGATGAAAGGGATCGTATTTTTTCACAAAGGGTACAGCAAAACTTTGCTTTACAGAGTACCTTACTACACCAGAACCACCCTTGCTTTTTACTAAAAGAATTCGTCTGCAATAAGGTCGTTTCTTATTTATTGAAACAGATGCAGCATTTGCAATATTCTCTGATATAACCTTCATACGAGCTGCTTGCATGCGAGCACCACTTTCAGAGATAGTGATCGCTTCAATCAAAGGATCCTTAGCGTTTGCCACAAAAACAGACAAAGAAATAATTACCAAACATGGATACTTAAGTAAGTTTTTCATAATAAACTACCTAGAAGACCCTCCATGAGCTAAGTGAACAAAATCAAAAGCCCCTTTAAATAAAGCAGAAGACAACTCATATAGATCAGAATTTTTTGACATCGCACTCATCTGCTCAAGTATGTTCACATCGTTACCGTTAGGCTTTTCTTCACCACTCATCTTTTCCAGCTTTGTGGCCCCACCCGGAGCTCTATTTAAGGAAGAAATGTGCAATTCAGAGGTACGAAACAAATTTAGAGAAAAACCTCCAGTAACAGAACAAACGAATGAGGAAGCTAAAGATTTGGCTTTAAAACCAGGAGTGTTGACGTTTGCGACATTAAGAGCAAGAACTTTGCTTTGCTGCGAGCAGTGAGAAAGAGAGCTAAAAAGACTATCTACTAAATACATAAAACTCTCAGATAATTTAAGTGCGTAGAAGCAACATTGGTGATTCTAACACAAATAAGGCGCAAGCTACAATATCTCTGAAGGTTCAAATATCAATCTTGAGTCAGATTTTTTGACTCCTCACTGAGAAACTTTTTTAATGCAATTGCTGCAAGATCTTCAGAAATTGCAACGTTTACAACAATATGCAAGTCTTCCACCTCAGGATGCAAAGAAAGCCTTACTTTACAACATCCAACGTCTTTTATAGGACTGGAAAGGTTCACATGACTATGATTTAGGTCAAAGTCTTCTATTTGAGCTTCAGATTTCAAAAATTTAAGAACGGTAAGAGCCAATTCCCTTTTATTGACCGACCCAAAAAGCCTACCATCCGAACCAGCAGTCTTAATGAATGCAAAGGTACGATTTTGTAGCAAAGCAGCAATTTGATGCAAAGACTCTACTAAAGACTTTTGTCTTTGTGCCAAAGTCTCTTTTTGTTGCTCCATTGCTGTTATGTTTTGACTAGAAGCTCTAAGAGCCGTACCAGATTGAACAAGATAACGGCCAAAGCCGTTCTTTACAGATACTATAGATCCAGCACTACCAAGCTTTTTGACAGAATTCGTCAGTATAATTTGCATCCTTTGGCACCCACGCAGTTATAAACAACAAAATGATAAAGCTAGAGAACTAGCATGAAACCAGTACTCTAAAGCATCAATGCTAAAAGGTCTTAGAAAGACATTAAAGCAAGCAAGCGAGCAATCTTTACGGAAGATTTTAATTTTCTCTGATATTCAGAACAAACCCCAGTGATGCGTCTTGGAAGTATTCTTCCCCCTTCGGATACAAATCTTCTCAATAATTCTGGATTTTTATAATTAACATCTTGTCCAGAAGAGCGCAAGGGGCAACCCTTTCTCCTTTTAAAAAATATTTTCTTTGTGTCCCTATCTGCAGTACGAGTCAACTCAGACTCAACTTCAGGGCCCAAATCAGGTGTAATTTCTTCCATAAAACAATTCTAAATTCTAGTACATTCCAATTTTATTAAAGCATTTACGCCAGCTACATGCTAGCCATTCAGTAGCTAGACGATGAAGACCTTGGCTTTTCAGCAAAACGCGAATCCATGTCAGAATCCAATATAGGAGATCTTTTTTCTGATATTTGATCCACACGGATGAAAAGGTGCCTTAAAAAGTCCACAATATTGGATTCGATCTTCTTTTTCAAATCAGTCAAAAAATGCACATCGGATTCCAATCCCAAAAGGACATAGTTAGCGTGCTTTTCATTATCTATAGGATAAGAAAGCTTTCTCAGGCCCCAAGACTCGCTCTTGACGACCTTAAAGCTAGGAGATTTCTCTTTAGCAAATTCCAACAAAGCGTCTATAGTCCTATTTACGTCACTATCTTGACGTACGAGAAGCACAAGCTCATAAAAGCGCATCATATTAGGGCGAACCAATAATCTAATTTGAAATCAGATAATACAATATATGTGCTTATCCTGCAAGACCAGTAGATTACTATATTTAGGTCTTAAAGTTAAAAGACTTCTTGAAAAGTAAATTTTATGAGGTTACCTTCTACTGCTGTCTGCTTCTTCAATAGCAGGTAAGAAGTAGATTAAGAAAAAATAGTGGCACTATTGAACCTATATTTTTTAAATATTTGTATAAACAAGCTCATCCTTCGTAGATCCTCAATGATTGATTTTATCTTGTCAAAAGGAATAACTAGATTCCTATTTTGTACATTGTTACTTTTTGGATACGCTAACGGCCAAGAAATCAAATTAGTACGCATAGTAAATGACTCTGCCATCACCAATTTTGATTTGGCAGAACAAGAAAAAATAATCAAATTTGTAGTAAATTTTTTAAAAATAGAATCAGCTACAGAAAAATTGACGTGTGATTTAAAACAAATGCAGTTGTCTAACTTTGTACTTTGCGGACTTTCTGAAGATATTGTTTTAGATGATTATCTAAATAAAGTCGCACAAAGCTTACCTGATTGCAAAGTTACAAAAGAAGAGATATTGGGCATCATCAATAAGATAGCTATTGATCGAAAAATCTCTACCGAAAGTTTTACAGAAGAGCTTGAAAAGAGGGATATCAGTCTAGAAAATTTGATAGAATTTATTGGAAAAGAAGTTACAAGAAGCAAGATAGTGCGTAAAATATTCGAAGATGTTTGCTTTAGCATACAGGAAGACGAATTGTTTAGGATGGCTCTGACAAATGGCTTTCTAGCAGACGTCAAATTAGAGTATTTGTGTTTTAGCCAGCCCTACAACAAAAAGGGGCTGCGATTGCTCCTCAAAACCCGTGCAAATCTTCAAAAAGCAGAAAATATAACCAAAGGAATAAAGAAAAACTTTCTTACAGAAATTGCAGATGCAGACATTGCAGAAAATCTCTTGAAATTAGATGAAAATTCTACAAGCATGATTTGGAAGTCTGACAATAATTGGAAAATGGTGCATCTTTGCAAAAGAAAAATGATCAATCCGGACTTATCAAGACTAAACAATAACTTTCAGGTATTTGCAGCTCTGAAGATGCAGGGCAATATACAAAAGCTCTTTTCTCAAGTTGAAAGCAGCTCATTTGTCAGGGAATTAAAATAGAATTCCAATAAATCCTTTCGCACTCTTCTTCCAGTAGTATGGGAAACCCCTACTCTAGTAGTTTTTACGCTATCACAACATCAAAACCGATGAATTCATCAATATATTCCGAGGAAGGAGTCAAACATATTTTAAGTAAAAGTAAAATCTTATTGAAAAAATCTCTGGGACAAAATCTCTTGTTAGACCCAGTTGCCTGCGATGCAATAGCTGCTGCTGCTGGAACATTAGAAAATGAGATTGTAATTGAAATAGGCCCGGGAATAGGCAACCTCACTAACGCAATACTGAAAAATAAACCTTCTAAATTAATTGCCATAGAAAAAGACATATCTTTAAAGACAATACTCAACCAACTAGAGCTCAAGCATCCAGAATTGACTGTAGAGTATGAAGACGCTTTACGAGTCAATGTTAAAGACCTTGCTGAACATCCTGTGCACATATTTGGCAATTTGCCATACAATATATCCACACAACTAATATTTAAATGGATGGAAGAAAGATGTTGGATAAAATCTCTTACACTTACTTTGCAATCAGAGGTGTCTGATAGAATATGCGCTGCACCAGGAACAAAAGATTATGGCAAATTAAGCATTCTGAGCCAAATCTTTTTTGACTGTACAAAAGTATTAAAATTAAAATCTGGTCTTTTTTTTCCCATACCAAAGGTAGACTCTACAACGGTGCACATGGTACCAAAAACACAGATTCCAGATAAATCCGTATTAGATAGAGTAAGATTCATTACAGCAACTGCTTTTTCTCAAAGAAGAAAAATGCTACGACAATCTTTAAAATCAGCCTTCAAATCGCCAGAAGATGCTTGTAAAAATGCCAACATATCTCCTCAATCCAGAGCCGAAAATGTCACGGTAGAGCAATATATACAACTCGCGCAACTTTTGATAGAATCTGGCCCTGATGTACTGCAAATTTTGAAATAATGCTAAAAATGCAATACGATAAAGAAAATGTTTTTGCAAAGATCATATCTGGCAAGATACAGGCAAAAAAAGTCTACGAGGATCAATATGTACTTGCCTTTGAAGACAAAGAACCCGATGCCAAAGTTCACATACTTGTAATTCCAAAAGGCCCATACTCTGATTACGAAAGCTTTGTTAAACAAGCTTCAATGCAAGAGTGCGCCCATTTTTTTAAAACGATAAACCACATAGCAGAAGAATTAAATCTAGAAAACAATTTCAAGTTAGTAGTAAATAGTGGAAAATATCAGCACGTACCACACTTGCATATTCACATCCTAGGAGACCCCTTACCCACAAACACAATAGTCTAATTCCCCCCACTCCAATGTTTGTAGGTCGTAAATACAGAGTTGCAGTGCTTGGAGCAACTGGATTAGTAGGCAAAAAGGTTCTAGAGCTTTTGCTTGATTCAAACAATGCCTTTCCAATTAAAGAGCTGCACGCTGTAGCTTCTATTAATTCAAAGGGAAAAAACATTCTTCTAAATGGCAGCAACTCTGATATTTATGCAAAGACTCTTGATGAGATAGATTTTTCTGCAATTGACCTGGTTTTTAATGCTCTTAAAAGCGAAATCACAAAAGAGATAATGCCAGGTTTATTAAAAAGCGATGCAATAGTAATAGACAAAAGTTCTGTATATAGAATGGAGCAATGGGCACCTTTAGTGGTATCTGGAGTAAATGATGATCTATTGGTTGAAAGAAAACAGAATCTGATCACAACTCCAAATTGCTGCGTGATACCTTTGGTGCATGTATTGCTTCCTCTAATGCAACTCTATGCAATACGCAGAGTAGTTTTATCCACATATCAGTCCGCATCAGGAGCTGGGGCATTACAGATGCAAAATCTATACAATCACTCTAAAGATTTAGACACTTCTACAACAAGCCTAGCATTTAACGTCATACCAAAGATAGGCGAAATCGATGATGCAAGTGGAGAAAGCCAAGAAGAGCAAAAAATCGTTCAGGAAACTAGAAAAATCTTAAAATCAAAAATTGAGATATCTGTCACTGCAGTAAGAGTACCAGTATTTATAGGTCACTCTATCTCTGTAAATGTGGAATTTGACAAAGAGGCAGACATAGCAAAAATCACTACAGCGTTGCAAAAGTTCGGATGTAAAGTAACTAAAGAGATCGTTACTCCCAAAGAAATTGCTGGTAGAGAGAGTGTATACGTATCTAGATTAAGAAAAGATCAAAGTCTACAAGGCAGAGGAATAAACCTTTGGATCACAAGTGATAACTTATTAAGAGGAGCTGCAACCAATGCAGTAGAGATAGCACGCAAACTGTGCACAACGTAAAACGTTAACCCCCCCCTCCATTATAGGTTAGCTATTTAGACACTAACTTTGGATCTTCTTGAATATATAAGTGCTCATACAGATCGTTGAAAAGATTGCATCTTAATTTTTCATCTACTTGATCTAAAGGTACAAGCTTTGTATCTTTCATATAGCTGCTTTCAATAAAGACCGTATATAGTTTTCCTTTTTCTTGATTGACAAATACCGGAGTTACACTTTGCACATTAGCGTCAAAAATAGCGCCTAACATGAAATCCGGAATCTTTTTAGAATCATCAAAATTTGTTACTTCAAAAGAAGCGGAACAGGATATACCCAAAGGTTGTGCAATTTTTGTAAAATGCTCTTTTGAAACTTTTTTCATATTCTTGATTCTAGCTACAAAATCCTCCATACATTTTTCATTTGTTATTTTTCTCTGTACCTGAGTAAATTTTACCTTAAGCTGCTTATTTAAATTTTCAAAAGGAGGAATAGATGTAGGCTTTACATCCTTTATAAAGCAAATGATGATTTTTTCTTGAGTAAAATACGGATCACATAAGGATCCTTTAGGAGTGTTAAATACCTCTCTAAACATAGCTCCTAAATCCGAATTTTGAAGCAGCTGATCGTAAGAAACATCGACAATGTTACTCATTTTTCCTCCAAATTTTCTCGCAATATCTTCAAGTATTGATGAATTTTGACTCCTGGCAGAATTATCAATCATTTGATAAACCTGCATTTTTACGTCATTTAACTTTTGCTCAGTCAAAATATTCCTGATATCTAAAGAAATTTGATTTAATTTCTTGCCTTTAAAAACAGCTTCATTGTCTTTAAAATACTGCTCGATTTCCTTTTGGCTTATATGAGCAGAAGGATTTTGAATCATACAGTAGTCAATCGACCTCAATTCAGGCAATGCAAATTCTTGCTGATAAATCGAATAAATGTTGCGCAATTCCTCTTCTGTAGGAGATTTAACAGAAATCGGATGATTAAAGCTTAATTCAGCTAAACATATTTTTCTGGATTGTAGTTGATAACTTTGAACAGCTTTGAGCAAAATAACAGGTGTAGGAATTGAGCAAAATGAATTCAGCATGCACTGAGTTAAAAGATTTTGTTTAGCAAGCTTTTTAAAAAGAGCTTCGCTCATGTTGATTTGAGCAAGATAGTTATTGAACTTTGTAACATTAAAACTGCCTTTTTCTCCTCTAAACAAGGGGTTCAAAGATATAAATTGCTCCAAGACTTCTTCTCCACAGTTCAATTTGTACACATCAACAAAACCGTTAACAATCCTTTCATTGACAATGTCTCTGAGAACTGACTCCTGAGCAGACAAATCTGAAGCACTATAACCAAATTGGGCAGCTTTACTGGAAAGTTCAGAAGCCTTAATACCAGGCAGTGACTTAAAATTAACTATTACCGGGTCTGTAGAAAAATCTAATACTCCAAACATCAAAGAGCTCAAAAAACTCAATATAAGCACACCAGAAATAACCCAAGATAGATGTCTTTTTAAATAACTAAACATTTTATTGTTTTTGCTCTAGATTTCTAAAATCAAATAACGAAATTCGCCAAATATGCATATATCTTAACAAAGAAAAGATAAAAAGTAAGTTTTAGCGCTGTTTTTATAACGCCAATGATAAAAAATCATTTCGGCTAAACAATCTCTCTTGCTTGATAAATATTTGTCTGTCGTGTAGCTTAGGCTTGTGAAGTGTAATTGAAAATTTTATGGAGGGAGAAGGTTTTGATGTTCAACTTTTTACTAATTGCACAATGTTCGATTTCCTTTTTGATACTATCTGCGGTGTTATTGCAAAAAACTGGTAAAGAAAGTCTAGGGGGCCTGAAAACAGATCTTGGCACGCCAAGCACAAGTAATAGTTTTTTATCAAAAATAACTGCGGTTTTGGTAACCCTCTTTTTTATTAACTCTCTAATGCTTGCAAATGTGTCCTGCAAGACAAAAGTAGAAAAGAAAGTTTCGATGGCAGGCATTTATCAATATAACAGCACACCTAAAGATCTATTGTAGATTATTTGTTAACTTGGTAAGGATATTTATAGTCTGCGCAATTGAATCTGACTAAAATTCATGTCTTTGATATAGTTCAAAGCCTGGCTTACCGAGTCTACTACGTCATCGTGCCTTCCTCCAGGAAAATTCAGCAACTCAGAGATCACTATATCTTGAACAAAAGGATTATTTTCAGGAAATAATACACGCCCAGATTGAAACATTTGCATCGTTAATGCAAACCTGCTTACTTTGTCCAAACGATTTTTGATAGTTTTAATGTTTAACATTCCAAAGCGAATAAGATCTTGAGCAACAGACTGTCCACTTGCATGATCTTCAATTAAAACAATATTAGGCGAAAATCTGTTCTGAAGTTCAAGGATTTTATTTTTCAAATCTGGATAATTTAGCTTATCTCTAGTTACATCAATCAAATAAGCCTTTGATTCCAAAACCATCCAAGTTGTACATACAGAGAAATCATTTTTGTCTCCAACCTTAATAGCAGTGTCCCAGCTTTGCAAAATGCAGTCGTGATCTTGGGGTAAACACCTGTACCACAATATATATTGCCAGAGTAAAATACCTTTAGTATTTTCTTTTGGATCTTGCTGATATTGAGATGCGAATACATCCTCTCCAACTTCTTTTTTTACAGTTTCTAAGTATGCAAGATCACATTGAGATTCATGTAAGCTAGATCCTTTTTGAAATTTGTATTCAAGATCTTCCGCACAATACAAAAAATCTGGTACTGCCTTATATTCAGGCACTTTATATAGGTAATCTTTATCTGCAATGGCCGGAATTTTGAGTATCTTCCAATGTTCTTGATTGCTCAAGTAACCTGCTAAATCTTTTTTGTGCAACCTTTGCATCACTAAAACAACACTGCCCTTTTTTGGATTATTAAGGCGCGTTACAAAAGTACCTCGATACCATTTTATTGCCTGGTTACGCATCACGTCAGATTTGACATAAGTTGGATTGTGCGGATCGTCAATAATTAATATGTCTGCCCCTTCGCCTGTAACGTATCCTCCAACTGAAGTTGCCAATCTAAATCCATTTTTAGAGGTCAAAAATTTTCTTTTCGTATCTTGTTTTTTACTAACAATTGTTTCAGGAAATAGCTCTTTATACCAATCAGACATCATAATAAGTCTGCAATCAAGGGAGTGCTTGATGCTCAATGCCTCGCAATAACTTGCAACAATAATCCTTTTGCAAGGGTTGTGTCCTAAAATCCAAGCAGGCCAAGCAACACTGATACAGATTGATTTGAGACTACGAGGCGGAATGTTAATAATAAGCCTCTTGCCTTCTTCGTGCAAAATTTGTGACAAGTAAGCGGCAATGAGGTCTATGTGCCAATTAGAGAAAAATCTTCCTCCCGGATTTAATGTTGCAAAGACTTTGTGAATAAAGGCCCCTAAATCCTGTCGTAAAAGCGCCTTGAGCACATCCTTACTATTTTGCACGACGACTAGTTGGGCTGTTATATTTTTGCAAAAATTCTTCGATAATGACGTGATCTTCGTCTGCCATTTCACCGGATGCCGCACGATTAATTTCTCTCAGTTTGCCTATTTGTAGCAATAAGTTAGCAAGTTTATAAAGCATAGCCACAGCATCTTTTCTACAAGAAGCGCTGATTTCTTGTTGAGATAAGTCTGTATCTAAACTCTTGATAATTCTTGCAGCACAAGAATACAGCTGATCAATTGCACAATTGTTCATGAATTAGGTTCTAACTTTGATAAGTTATTACCTCCAGGAAGAGGGGGCAACCCTACAAACTCTCTTTTCTCGTTTATAGTCATAAAATCTACGTTGGCAATTTTAGACCATAAGTTTTCCCTTCTCTCAGTTAATGCAGAAATCTCATCTCGATTAAATTCGATTATCAGATCCTCTTTTAACCAATAAGAAAGCCAATTACTGAGGGAATCCGATATTTTATCAAGCAACGGTATTATGGTTTCCTCCCATAAAGCAATTCTTGCTTCTTGCATATTACTATAAGTATTATCTCCTTTGATACCTAACAATTGGGGAGGAACCCCGCACGATAAAGCAATATCTCTTGCAGACGAATCCTTAGATTCAGAAAAATCCATATCTTTGGGAGACATACTCATTTCTTTCCAATCAAGCCCCCCTTCAAGCAACATTGGCCTACCAGCATTAACAGAACTACTATACTTTTCTTGAATCTCATTTTTGAGTCTTTCAAATTGATCAGCACTTAAGTATCTATTGCCATCTCTTAAGATAATTGCTCCACTTGGTCTTGCTCCATTTTTTAACAAAGAGTAATTCCACTCTGATGCCATTCTATTCAAAGCTATTGAACTAGTGGCGGGACTCAGACAAGACATCCCCCTAGATTGATTAAAAGGGTTGTAATTTTTTAATTGCAAGACTTTACTTTGCCTTGATATTTGATCAATTTTGTACACTATTTTGCCATGAGGACTTTCGTATACAAAAGAATGCAAAATATTATTTGCAATAGACAAAGATACTCTAGAGTTATCTAATAAATATATTTCCAATTGAGGAGGCAAATCTTGCATGTCTGCTTTAGCCAGCATCAAATAACTTTCTCCAAAAAGAAGCTTATTCGTAATTGCAGCGGCAAAAAACTCTGTGCCCCCCTGTTGAGGATTGGGTTGACGAAACAGCCTGTTACACACATGTGCATTATCTCTAATTTTTGCATGTCTATTTTTCTTAAAAACTAATAAGGGCACGTGACTTGCTGATTCTGCTATAAGCTTAATACATCTGTAGACTATGGGATTTTTTGAATATTCGCTTGCATCTACCGCGTGAGTCAATCTTGCAGGATGCCATTCGAGCATGGGCTTTTGTGTCAGGCTTTGAGTGTGCAGCCTTTTCTGAACAATAGATTTTAGATAGTTGAACATAAGACCTTAGATAAGTGTTATTGCAAGTTGTACAACACACAAGTGCCAGGACTAATACAAAATAAAGTAGAAAATAAAAGTAAAATCTAAATACCGATTTTGTCTAAATTTTTTTATGGATAAATAGATACTTAATCTTTGACACTAAGATTCAATGATTTAAGTTTTCTATGCAAAGCAGACCTCTCCATTTGTATAAAATCCGAGGTTTTAGATATGTTGTTAGAAAATCTGCTCATTTGTAGCGTCAAGTAATAGCGCTCAAAATTACTTTTTGCCTCGCGAAAATTCATGCCTATTATGTCTACTCCTTCATTAGAAAATTCCCGATCTTGCGATCCTTTGTCGCGCAATATGCCTAGCATATCCGGGCTGATACAATCAGCGTAAGTTGATTGAGCTATACATAAAGCGTACTCTACAACATGACTAAGTTCTTTCAAATTAGCCTTCCATTCAAAACTCTCTAAAATAGCAATTACCTCATCTGTAAAGCTTATTTTTTTTAAACCATAAGCAGAAGTTATTTGAGATAAGTAATATTTAGCTAAAACTCCGATGTCTTCTCTGCGCTGACACAAAGCCGGTATTGTAATCTGAATTATGTTTAGGCGCTCATAAAGATCCGCAAGAAAATTTCCATTTTTGACCAGGTTTTCAATATCAGGACTACTAGAAGCAATTATTCTTACATCAAGCTCTTCATCACTTTGAGGTAATTTAGAATTTTGGATAAATTTTAAAAGCTGTTTTTGTATCTCTAAGGAAAGGCATGTTACATCTTGCAAATAGAGAGTGCTACCATGAGCCGCCTCTAAAAGGCTTATTTTCCTTCCGAAAAGATCCCGATCATTGCGCTGCAAGTTACCAAATAAACTTTCCTGTATTTTGCAAGGGTCTATTAAATGTGGATTTACTGTAATCATCTGCCTTGCAGATCTGAAAGATTTGGAGTGTACGATATTTGCCACAACGTTCTGTTCGCATCCAAAAGGCGCTTTAATCAGAACTCTAGAATTACTAGCTGCAATTTTTTCTACATCAGACCTTAGCTTAGATACAAACCCAGATTGTCCTATTAGTTCATTTTCTTTTTTTAATTTGGACTTTAACCCTATATTCTCTTTTCTTAGTCTTGAAGCTTCACATGCCCTTTTAAGAGTAATCAGCAGTTTTTCTTGACTCAGGGGTTTTGCAATATAGTCGTATGCACCCATTTTAATCGCAGAAATAGCAGTATCTATAGTACCGTGACCACTAATCACAACAACAGGCAGTAACGGATAGTTTGATTTAATTTTCTCTAATATTCCAAGGCCATCCAAATCACTGCCTTTAAGCCATAGATCAAGTATAATGGCATTGGGAACACGAATCTGCATTTCTATAAAGGCTTGTTTACTGCCTGAGGCAATTCTAGGATTAAATCCAGCGTTTTTTAAAATGTCTGCTATCAAATCCGCAATATCCTCTTCGTCTTCAACAATCAAAACATCTAGAGCGACTATTTTCTTTATCAAATTTTGAATAACCATTTTGTTTTAATTTAACACTTATGCTTCAAATTGAATTTTAGGTAAAAGCACTACAACCCTTGCTCCTCCATCTTCTTTGTTAGAAAACTCTAAAACACCGTTGTGCTCTTTAACAATTTTATCAACAATTGCTAGCCCTAAACCAGAACTACGAGATTTTGTAGAAACATAAGGCTCTGTGATATTTGAGATAAGCTTTAAAGAAAATCCAGGTCCATTATCACTAATAGTTATTTTACAATTATCGATTACTTCTTGTAGAGAAATTTCAATTTTGCCCTCTGCCTTTAGATCAAACAAAGCTTCTTCAGCATTTGTGAGCAAATTATTTATAACTTGACTCATCTGATTAATATCACACATAATTTCAACCTCACCAAGTAAAAAGTTATTAAAAGAATAGGCTATATGAGGCCTAGTATTACGCCTGACGTCCACAACATAAGAAAGCCACTTTGATAAAGAACATTTTTGAAAATTTGGCTGAGGCAGTCGAGCAAAATACACAAATGAGGAAATGATATTTTGAATATCATCGACATACTCCAAGATATTAGTGGTATACTTTTTAAAATCTTTTGAATTTTCCATATTATTGCCAAATCTAGATTGCAAGATTTCGGCAGAAAGCTTGATAGGGGTTAAAGGATTGTTAATTTCGTGAGCAACACGACGCGCCACCTCAGACCAAGCAAGAGACTTTTGAGCAACTAATAACTCTCTTTTTTGACTTTTGAGCTTGACTACCATTTCATTAAAGGCCCTACTCAAAACCGAAATTTCATCATTATCCAAAGACACTGATACTTTAGCATTTAGATCCCCATCTTGAACTCTAGTGGTAGCACTCACAAGATCTTGTAAAGGACTAGTAATTTTTGCAGCAAATACCGCTATAGTGTAAACAGAACCTCCAAGGAGCAATAGTGCAACACAACATAGCGCTAATACAAACCTAGTTTTAAGAGAACTAACGTTGTTGAGTAATCTTTCGTAGGATGCAACCGCACCATTTGTTTGGTCCAAATATTCTACGATCTGTTTATCTACAGCCTTAAGGATAACCAGATATGTATCCTCATTTTGAATGAATCTAGAAAGCACTTGCACTCCATAAGTATCTGAATACACCTCCATAGACTTACCTATTGCAACTTTGTGCAACACTCCGGGAGGTATTTCGCTCAAAGAAAAAAAACTTAAAGTAGTTTTAGCTAAAACCAAAGGAGGACTATCTTTAAAGATCAGCGCTTCGTTAAAATGGCCAGCATCCACACCTTTGTTTAAAAAATCGGAGACAGAAGCACTGTTTAGCATAGTACCATACTGAAATTCTATATCTCGAACCAACTGCATAGCGGTATTAGAAAGATGACTTTTGTGTTCTTCCAGATAAATTTCAGAGATACTAACAGCCTTGGCAACTGTATTTGTCACTCTATCATCAAACCAAACTTGCAAGCTCGCGTACAAAAATAGCATAAAGATCGAAAGAACCAGTATCGGTACAATCGCAATACTGCCTAAAACAAAGGCAATTTTTTTTCTAAATGTGAGCAAATAACGATTAGAGTAATACTGTGCAACGTATCTAAAAATTTTGTACAATACGTAACTTGCTGACAAAACAAACAGTAGACAGCTCAACCCCTTAGTTAAAGAAAAGGAAACAAGCACATCTAAAAGCCAGTGACGAGCTTCAATACTCCAAAGCAGAAATAACAGGCAAAAGACAAACCCTAAGATTATCAAAATCTCTGATAAAATAAAAAAAAACTTTATCTTAAAAAATTGTTTCATCCTACCCAATAATAGTATATCTCGATGTAATAAGCGCTAATTTAATGCCCGCTTTTTATGTGCAGCCCAAAACAAGTATCCCCGATATAAAGAAGACATTCAATAATACTTTTAGGTGAAGTTGATGCTAAATTTATACTGTGTTAGAATGCTGCCTTGTGACACTTAACTCTCAAACAAACTTCGTACATGTTCATAACAAGGTTTTTTTCGAGTAAGGCCTTATTTAGTTTGGTTTTGTTATCTTGTTGTTTGGGGTCTTATGTTGCAAAAGCCGACGAGACGATTAAATCAATAGAAGTCCAAGGCACAAAGAACATAACCAAGGAAACCGTACTATTTTACCTTGGATTAAATATTGGAGATACCTGGAATCCAGCATTGGTGAACGAAAAAGTTAAAGCACTACATGAAACTGGCTGGTTCGAGGATATTGCTGTCAAAATAGAACAAGGACACCTAGTATGCACTCTAAAGGACAATCCGATCATTTCTGAGGTCATCTATAAAGGTAATGCACTATTAGATTCTACTATAAAAAAAATCTGCAGTAGTAGGCAAGGTAGCTTTTTGAGTAAAGAAAGCATTACGCACGATGTCTCTTGGATCAAAAAACTATATCAAAGTCAGGCCTCTTTCTTGACCAAAGTAACGCCAAAGGTAGACGTTCAAAATGATAAGGCAAAAATCACCTTTTGGATCACAGAGGGCAAATCAACCTATATTAAAAACATTAATATAATAGGTAATAAGACCTTTAGCTCAGATCATCTAAAGTCTAAAATAATATCCAAAATGTACCCAGCACTTAGAGTTATGGGGTATAACCCTACGTACAATTTATCTACGTTTGAACACGATAAAATGTTGCTTGAAAGATTTTATCAATCAGAAGGTTTCTTAAATGTCACTATACTTTCTGAAAAGACTACCATTTCTAGAGCTTTAGATAGCTTCGAAGTAGATTTTGTCTTAGATGAAGGAACTAGATACAAACTAGGGGATCTTACGTTTCAGAAAGAGAATTTTCCGGATTCTTTTGCAAACAAAATACCCACTTATTTAAAACAAAGACAAAAACAAGAAGTTTTTAACCTGCCTAAAATCAAAAGAATCGCACAAAGAATTACAAATGACTTACATGAGGCTGGATACTACGATCTTAAAGTTACACATCAGATACAGTTAGACGGAGAAACTGCTCATTGCAGATTGGTCTGCAAAAAAGAAGCACAAGTACCGCGAGTAAATAAAATCAACATTGTAGGAAACAAAAAAACAGATGAACGTTTAATAAGAAAGACCTTATCAATAGAAGAAGGCTCTTACTACAATAGCTCTGCAGTAGAAAAAAGTATAAAAGATTTACGCAATCTAGGCTTTTTCGAGAACAACGACGATGCAGTTACCATTAGTCCGAAAAACATTGACAATGATGCTGTTGAGGTCAATGTTGAGGTTGTAGAAAAACCCACAGGCTATATAAATCTTGGTTTGACAGCTAGTACGGGAGGAAATGCACAAATAGAGCTTTATGCTATAGAAAAAAACCTCGCTGGTACAGGTACAAGGTTAGATTTGCACTTAGGGGGAGGATCGAAAAATTTGTTTTTAGATACTCAGATCAGCAAAGCAGTAACAAAAACCAGCGTTATTGATTTTGGAATCAGCGCTAAAGCTCAACAATCTCTAGAAAATCTAGGAAATAGCTTCTTAGGAAATCAAATCTTGGTTGGTAAAATAGATTCGGATAAAGCTTTTTCTGACGTTAGAGTCACAGCTGGAATCAAAAATCTACTGGCAAAAAGCACTCACCTGCACACATCTTTGAGCTTGATACAGGAAAAAACTGACGATAAATCCACTCTTCCAGAGGAGGTATCCGATTACAGATGCAGAATAATTGATCCCGGCAAATATCAAGCCGCCCAAATACAAAATGCTTTATCTTATAACTTCAAAGAGCATGACGGAGAGAGAAACTCAGAACCTCTTACGTTTGATTGCTCCATTTCTCACGCATATTGTCATGCTTTATCAAAAGGCAACGATTTTCATAAATTCTTGTTAGCTGGAAATGTTAACTTTCCGATATTGGGTAGAAAGCTCAAATTATGCCTTTCTGCAAATGCAGGAGCAATACACCAACCTTCTGATGAACGTATTAGGACTCAGGACTGCTTTACACTTGGAGAAGCAAACATGAGAGGATTTGTAGGCAATGGATGTGATCCTTATGTGTATACAAAAGGCAAAAGATACTCTCACGGAGGAGACAGATACTATAGATTTTCAACAGAATTAAAAAGCTCTCTATTCTTTCCGGAAGAGATTCCAATCGTAGGATTGTTCTTTTTCGATTGCGGAAATATATGGCGTGAAAACATCAAAAACTTTGATGAATCAAAAATCCAAAGCAATATCACATTACGTAAATCCTGTGGTCTAGGAGTAGAAGGAACATTTAAAGACACTACAATAAAACTTTCATGGGTTTTGTGGTCTGAAGGACACAAAAACGATGCACCATCTAAATTGCACATCAATATAGGTAAAAGTTTTTAAATATTTGCACATAAAAACTGCCCTAAGAGGCTCATAGAGAAGAAATCGCACATGAGATTAGATATAGTCCAAATCCTATCTTTGATCTTGCTGTGTGGGTTTGCTACAAGCACATCATCACAGCAGGCATTTCTTTCTACTAAATTTTTCAAAGTAAGCGTACGCTCAGCTCCTACTAATAGCAGCGATGTAAAGTTTGTGCTTTTGCAAAAACACGAACCTATAAAAGTATTTAGTACCTTTGATAATTGGAAAAAAATACTAGATGTCGACAAAGATTTTGGCTGGATACACGTCAGCGCTCTTTCAAATAAAAGATTCGTAATAATCACTTCTAAAGAAGATAAAGAACTATATACGAAACCTACTTTTGAATCTAGAATTCTAGCTAGACTAAAAACCGGAGTAAAGTGTCGTCTATTGACTGTAAATGATGAATGGTGCGAGGTAAAAATTCATAATTATCAAGGCTGGATCACCAAAACCGAGCTCTGGGGTGTGTAGTCCTTTAAGCAGTTTTTTCCCGAGAGAAAATGTGCTAGATTTCTAAAAACAAAACAAATGCTGCTATCTTGTCCAAACTGCTCTTCTAAATTCAATCTGGGCAATATTCAGGTCAAACATGTTAAATGTCCCGTATGTTACAGCACATGGCACATAGAAGAGTCTAAAGTAAGAGAGCCTCATTCATTAGGCATATCAAGAGAATCGTTGGTAAAAAAAGTCTCAATCAGTAAATTTAATACTGCAAGCTTGTTTAAAAACGTTAGTAACGTTTTATGCATACTACTGATTTTTCTAACAACAATATACTTGGGGCTTCAAAGTCAAAGATATTTTTATTGCCAAAATCAAATCAAAATCAAGGAAGTGCGTTCTCTTATTGCAGAAGAAAAATTACAATTACGTTGTCAAATGCACAACATCAGTGATAAAAACTTCAATATTTATTTAGTAAAAATACAAATTTCAGGCCCTAACTATCAAAAATGCACTGTAATTTGGGACAATATTACACTACCCCCTTACAATTCTTCATATTTTTCCACCACAATAGACTTACCAAAAGATCTACCAGACACAACTAATATAACTATTAGAGCGCAATAAAGAATAAAAATTAGCGCGCAACAGCAATTTGCTTACTATGTAAATAATCCTCATTTGAGGCGTTGATTTACCAATGCAAGCAATCACTTCTAGCTACGGAATAGAGTTAATCAAAAGTTTTGAAAAAATATCTCTAGTCCCTTACTTATGTCCCGCAGGTTTTATGACAATAGGATATGGTCATAAGATGCAAACTTGTGCAACATACGAAACGATATCTAAAGAAGAAGCAGATCACATTTTTCTAAAAGATTTGCAAGTCGCTGAAAATTCTGTCCTGAAAAATATCAAAGTGACGCTCAATCAAAATCAATTCGATGCTTTAGCCTCCTTTACTTTTAACGTAGGAGGGGGATCTCTTCAAAGATCTACCCTTAGACAAAAAATTAACAGATCAACTTTTGAAGAGGCCAAAGAAGAGTTTGGGCGTTGGATATATTGTAAGAACCTCAGAATCAGAGGACTTATATTTAGAAGAAAAATAGAAGCAGAACTGTTTTCAGGTAATGTACTAAAAAGAATGCCCCAAAAACATAAACCCTAGAAACGATGACATCATTTTCTAGGTCATTGCAGCCACCACTAAAAAGGATGGCTCCTCGGGCTGGAATCGAACCAGCTACCAAGCGGTTAACAGCCGCTTGCTCTGCCGGTGAGCTACCGAGGAATAAGACAGTTTGTACAACAAAAATCAGATTTATCCAAGCAAATTTATCACAAATTAATCATCTAACAATGAAGAATCGGAATCTCTTTTAAATTTTTTATTCTTTCTAAAAAATGCAGGTGATTCATAGTTATCAAATTCACTCAGATTAGGTGCATGCTGACCATAATGAGAGGATTCCTGACCGAGGCTTCCAATCTTGATTTTTTTATTTTCTACACTTTTTACATCAAGATCTTCATAATCAACATTTTTACTAGAATGTGCAACTTCTTGAGTGGAAAATTTGCCCCTTTCTTCAGTATTATGATGAGTATAAGAACGAGAACTATTTTGCAGAGAAAAACCTCTACTTTGATTCGTCGTTGATTTACGCAAAGATTCTACTTCTTTTACAGGAGCGTTTTGCTTACGTTCGTGCTGCGCCGACTCTATTCCGGTGGCTATAATAGATACTCTTATCGTCCCCTCAAGATTTGCGTCAAAGGTAGAGCCAAATATAATATTAGCCTCATCATTTGCAACAGCTTCTCTAATGTGATTTGCAGCATTATCCACTTCATGAAGAGTCATATCCATACCCCCAGTGATATTGATCAAAACATTCTGAGCTCCCTTGATGGAAGAATGATCAAGCAATGGGTTGGATATCGCTGCTTTTGCCGCAATAATAGACCTATCCTCTTCGGAAGAAGCCTCACCAGTGCCCACAACAGCGGTACCCATAGCGGCCATTATTGTCCTAATATCTGCAAAATCCAAATTGATCAATCCCGGCATATTCATAAGATCAGTAATGCTTTTTATTCCACCACTTAAAACGTCGTCGGACATTTTAAATGCCTCAAGAAATGTAGTCCTTTCACTTGAAAGACGAAATAAATTTTGGTTGGGAATGACAATGAGTGTATCCACATATTGACTCAGCTCCGCAATACCTTTCATAGCCATTTGCATACGATAGGCACCTTCAAAATCAAAAGGCTTGGTAACCACTCCTATTGTCAAAACTCCCATTTCTTTGGCAATTTTGGCTATCACGGGAGCAGCTCCAGTACCTGTACCTCCACCCATTCCGGCGGTAATAAATACCATGTTTGCGTTTTCCAGATTTTTTTTCAGCTCATCTCTAGATTCGTCAGCGGCATTCGCCCCAACACTGGGAATAGATCCTGCACCCAGCCCCTTTGTTATGCCGCTACCCAATTGTATTTTTATTGGAGACAAAGACTTACTTAAGGCCTGAGCATCAGTATTGGCGGCTACAAATTTGGCTCCTTCCAATCCAGATTCAATCATATTGTTGACGGCATTATTTCCAGCACCGCCTACGCCACAAACTACTATTACAGGCTGTAAAAGCACGTCATTAAAACTCTTACTCATGAAAGGAATTGGAAAGTTGTTATGAGAAGCAAAACTAATACTAACAAATAAGCAAAATTATACAATGCCAGATGAACAAAACTGTTACAAAAACTCCTTTAACCAAAAGAATTTTTTCTTCAATTGCTCTTATTAATCTGAACATCTTCGGGAAAGTAAAAAATTAAAAAGTTGATCGAATCTTTGTTAAATTATAGTATTGAAATGTAAGAGTTTATTTCTCACTTAAGCATCAAAAACACAATACAATTACCAAAACTATGGAACAAGAAATCAGAAAAATTTTAAACAGGAAATACCCTTTTGAGCTTATACCTTTAGATTACGAAGAAGATTCTTTTCCTTCTTACTTTATGACTCCCGAAATTTTTTCCTATCACAGACATAAACATCATTTAGGTTACATAAATAAGATAAATAGCATTATCAGCGCTAATGAGAATCTGAAAAAAATGACACTTGAAGAATTGATAGAACACGGTCGCTTTATCGAAGAAAAAGGCATTTTTAATAATGCAGGGCAAATCTGGAATCATGATTTTTTTTGGTTCTCAATTTCGCCTCATAATAAAAACAAAGATCAGACTCAATTGTGGAAGCTCATAGTAAAACAATACTCTTCTTGGGAAAATTTCGTAGAGACATTTACAAACATTAGCATAAATCATTTTGGAAGCGGATGGAGCTGGCTTACAAGCTCTAATGGTCATTTATCTATAATTACAACAAGCAACGCCGAGACGCCCTTAAATAAGGCTACATACCCCATTTTTACATGTGATCTGTGGGAACATGCTTACTACCTTGCTTTCAAAAATGACAGAGCAGGCTATGTTAAAACTATGTTAAACGAATTCTTGAATTGGAAAGTGCTGGAACAAAACTACATAGCCTCTTTGGTATGCAATACTCAATAGTAACTTACAATTATTAGCTTGATCTAAACTATCAAAGTTCCACGTGGAACATATCAATAAACTACCTTAACAAATGATTCACAGAAACCTTTTTTCTAGTTTCAGAGTCAACTTTTTTTGTGATAATAGCTCCTTGCAACAACACATTTGCATTGGAGCTTTTAATAGACCCCGGTACAACAACACAATAAGGAGGTATCTCTGAGTGACTAATGATGCCGCTTTGGATGTCTAGAATTTTGGTTGTAGATGTTAGCACTACTCCAGCACCTAACACAGACCCTTCTCTTATAATAACACCCTCTGAAATAACACAACCAGCCCCTACAAAGCAATTATCTTCTATAATTACCGGCATATCTTGTAAAGGTTCCAATACTCCAGCGACAACTACTCCACTAGAAATATGACAATGATTGCCGATTTGAGCGCAAGATCCGATTGTGGCATAACTATCTATCATACTACTCTCTCCCACATAAGCACCAATGTTAATAAAAGACGGCATCACTACAACGTTATTGCCTAAAAACACTCCTTGCCTAACATAAGAAGTAGGCACCAATCTTACCCCTTCGTTTAAAAAGTTACTTGAAAAAGGAAGAATTTTGTCCTTGTATAAAATCTGATCTTTAGACTGAAAGGAAGGTTTCCTGGTCATAAAAAGTAATAAAATACCTTTTTTGATCCATTCATTCAGAGTCCAATGACCATTTGTATTTTCACAGGCTCTGATTTTACCAAGGCTAAGAAGTTCCAGCATCTGATTTAAACAGATTTCCGCAGCTTGGTTATATTGCAAATCTTTTAGAGAGCTTTTTTGGCGCCAAAGATCAAGAATATTGTCTTCAAGGCCTATAAAATCATGCATTTAAGTATTCATCCAAGAGAAAAATTAAAAAGCAATTTCACCATCTAATTAGTGATGCGCCCCAAGTAAAACCCCCACCAAATGCAGCAAGCACAACTATATCTCCTTTTTGAATTTTATTGAGCTTACAAGCATGATGCAAAGCCAAAGGAATAGAGCCGGCAGAACAATTTGCATGAATATCCACAGTGCTGATAACTTGATCTTCAGATAAATCCAACTCTTTTCTTATTGAATCTGTTATTCTTTTATTTGCCTGGTGAGGTATGAAGCACCTGATTTGTGATTTTTTTATACCGTTTCTGCATAATAAATCCTTAACAACTTGAGACATTTTAAGCACTGCATGCTTAAAAACCGTTTGACCATCCATAAAAATCTTTCCCACCTTTTCGCCGCTCGAAGGCCCACCGTTTGTATATAAAGAATTTGAAAAAGACCCATCTGAACATAGCAAACTATCTATGATGCCAGACTGATCCTGGCTAGATTGCAGTACGACAGCACCTGCACCGTCACCAAATAACACACAAGTACTACGATCTGTCCAATCTACAACACTAGACATCTTATCTGCACCAATTAGCAAAATGCTTTGATACTTTTTGGATAAAATAAGACAATTTGCAATCTCTAGACCATATACAAATCCCGAACAGACCGCTTGCAAATCAAAAGCTGGAATTTGCCCCCCCATGCTCAAAGCAGACTGTACAGTTGCTGCAACAGATGGAAAAGTTTTGTCTGGAGTTGTAGTTGCAACCATTACCAAATCCACACCATCTAGCCCAGCATTTTTCAATGCACCTTTTGCTGCTTTTAAAGCTAAATCTGAGGTTCGTTCTTCTTCTGATGCGATATGTCTTTGCAAGATACCAGTACGAGAAACAATCCATTCTTCAGACGTTTCCACTCGCTTACAAAGCTCAGAGTTCAAGACGACTTTTGCTGGCAAATAGCCAAAGCAACTAACCACCCTAGCCGAAGCCATAAACTCTTACCGAATATCCAAAAAAACAGAAAAAATGTCCCTTCTTATTAAGACTCTACAGAATCCAGGATAAGAATAGATTTTCCGTTATACTTGCCACTTTTGAGATCCATGTGATGAGGAAGTCTATATTCACCACTTTCCTTATCAATTGCTAAATTGATTTTACAAAGACCGTGATGTGACCTACGTTGGTCTCTTCTGGATTTAGAAGTCTTCTTCTTAGGTACTGCCATGTCAAAAAACAAACTTAAAAACTCTACAAAGCTCTAAGATATGAGCCATTTACTATTAAAGTCAGTGATTGTATTATAGACTCATGATAAAATCCACAGGAATGTCTCAAATTATATTTTGCAAACCTTATTAAGCTCGTCAAAAAATGAAAAAAATTCTTCTTTCAGTTTTTATATTAACTATTGCAAGCTTTTTTGCAGGATGCAGCCATACACGCAAAATAGGATTAACAGATTGCGTAGCCCTTGATCCAGAAAAAGTAAAAGTTAGTTGCGAAAATAAAGACAAAGCCACAGTACTCACATTACTGGGAGCACCCTCTTTTACAAATGAGGCAGAAAGTAACTGGTATTATGTAGGAATAGAGGTTAAAGAAGCGCTATTCGATTCTAAAATCGAAAGTCAAAAAATTACTCAAATACAATTCTCTACAGAAGGTATAGTAAAAAACATTAATACTTATTGTAGCAAGCCTTCTAAAATTAAAATTTTGGCAACTAAAACTCCTACCAAGATAAAAAATACACACGACATACGTCACTTTCTAGCACCAACTAGTACCAAGAAAAAGAGACAACCAAAAATAAAGCAAGTCTTGAATTTTTACTAATTATCAGAATTCACAATTCAAAGTGTAATTTAAACAACAAATATTGACTTGTTTTTATTCAAAACAACAATTAATCTCCAAACTTCAATATCTTATACATATATTTATGACAGACGCAAAATTAATTAAACAATTACGCGATCTTACTGGTGCAGGATTCCTAGATTGTAAGGCAGCTCTAGAACATAATCAAAACAATATAGAAGAATCTTCTAAATGGCTCAAAAGCAAAGGTGCAATCAAAGCTACAAAAAAACTTGAAAGAGAAACAAATGCAGGGGCAGTCGTCGTTGCAATATCTCAAGATAAAAGAACTGCGTCTATAATAGAATTTCAAACTGAAACAGATTTTGTCACAAGAAATGAGACATTCCAAAATTTTGCCAGAGAAGTCTCTCAAGTTGCCTTAAATCATAGCTCAGTTGCAGATTTAATGAATGCAAAGCTCAGCTCTGGAACAGTAATTGGAGAAAAAATCTTGGAGCATATCTCTGTCATAGGAGAAAGCATAAAAATAGAGAAATTAAAAACGATTTCTATACAAAAAGGAGTAATAGGTTTTTATGTACACAATCCGATTGGTCACTTGGTTGGAAATATAGCAGCTATTGTTGCCCTTAGTTGCGAAAAGCAAGATCAGGAATCTTTAAGTACATTAGAAAAGCTTGCACAAAATCTAAGTGTGCATGTTGCATCAATGGATCCTCAGTATATTGGATCTGAACAAATTCCTTTAGAGTTACTAAAACAAGAAGAAACTGAAATACGCAAAGATGATTCTTATGCCAAAAAACCTGCACATGTCATAGATAAGATAATAGAGAATAAGATTGCAGAATTCAAAACCAGTCTATGCCTCGTATCTCAGGAATATATTCTTGATCAAAATATTAAAATCAGTGATTTAGTCTTAGAAGAAGAAAAATCCATAGAAGACAAGATTCGTATACAAGAATTTGTAAGATTTGCAGTAAAAAGATAGTTTTATTTGAGCATTGTATCCTTATCTAAAAACGCTAAGAGCAAATTGTTCCATATGGAACAATTACCACGAATCAAAAAAGGCCTTACCTGCATATAATGCGCTTTAAAAAAGAGCGCCTATGGTGAATAGTGGGGCCTAATTTTTTAAGTAAATTAATGTGAGCCCTTGTGCCATACCCTTTATTTTCCTCCCATCTGTAAGAATTAAATGATTCTGCTAAGAGAGTCATGAGATAATCTCTAAAAACTTTTGCAATAATTGAAGCAGCAGCTACAGAATAAGAGATGCTATCACCTTTGATGATGCTTATATATCTAGAATCTTTAAATTTCATGTTCCCGTCTACTAAGCAAATTTGAGGACTAAATTCTAGATTTTTTACCGATCTTTCACAAGCAAGTATTGTTGCATTTCTTATATTCAGTTCGTCAATTTCATCACTTGATGCAATGCCAATAGAATAAGTAATTTTAGGTATAAGGAACTCATAAGAAATAATTCTTTTCTTTGCCGAAAGTTTTTTTGAATCATCTACATAACTAGAGAAATCGTATTCACGTTTTAAAATTACAGCACACGCAATAACAGGACCAGCAATTGCGCCGCAGCCAACTTCATCTATGCCTGCTATTACTTTGTTTTTATGCTGATCTTCTAAAATAAAGCTAGGCGCCATTAATACAGAAGCCTGATTTGAGAAAGAACAGAAGATACAGCAGTTTCAGAACGTAAAATTAAACTTCCCAATGTAACGTTTTTTACATTTGCTGCGCTTGTTAATATTTGCTGTTCGCTTTCAGAAAATCCGCCCTCTGGCCCAACAAGCACCGCAATGTTTTCTGATCGACAAATTGAATCACTAAAGCACATGAAAGAAGTGTGAGATTTTTCATTAGCACATACTATAAATTCATATGAAGAAACGAATTCAGATAAATTTAAAGGACTTTCAATTAAAGGTATACTGTGGCGACCGCACTGCTCCACAGCACCAATCACTTGTTTCAGTATTTTATCTGGTTTTATCGAGACAAAGTTAGAGCGATCAAATTTCATTGGAATAATAGACGTTGCGCCTAATTGCGTAATCGCTTCTAAAATAAAATTAAATCTGTGATTTTTGATGCAAGGTACACCCACAATAAGAGTCTTTAATATCTCAGGGCTTTTTAAAAACTTTCTAATTTGAACTATACATTCGTTTTGTAATTTCTGAATTACAGCAAGAAAAGAACCATCTCGTTCATTAAATATTATTAGCTCATCGCCTTTACGCATGCGCAGAGCAAGGCTGATTCGCACAACCTGGAATGTAGGCAATACAATCAATGCATCACAAATTAAATTTTGCTTTGAACTGTAGTATACTCTAGGTAGAGACATAAGGACTATCGGATTTCAATTTTGCCATCTAAAGTAATGATGATTTTTTTTATAATCATTACTCCTAAAAGGTACGTCATGATTCCAACAAAACTGATCAATAAAAGTAATAAAAATTTAACATAAAAACCACTCTCATAGAAAAGCACTTCAACACGCTTGTAAATAAAATGGATAACAACGCCCATGATAAAACCTATCAATAGTATTTGAACCATCCATTTCAATAAAGACTTTGATGGATAAAAATACCCTTTCTTTAAAGAGAATGTAATCAGTAAGAATAACTGCAGCCATCCTGCTATACTGGAGCCAATTGCAATGCCTATGTAACCAAAAAGTTTTACAAAAAAAAGATTAAGTCCAATATTACAAATTAGAGATGAAAGAGTAATTTTAAACAAAGTAGATGCATCTTGATGCACATAAAAAAGATTATTAAACAGTTTGGATAAAATTATTGCAGGAGATCCAATAGTAAAAACCCCCACAGTAATTGCCACTTTGTAAGAAATATCGTGAGTAAAGCTACCCCTTTCATAAACGAAAGATACTATCGGCAAAGCAAGCAAAACGATAATCACTGAAGCAGGAACAGTAAAAATCCACATAATTTTTATGGCTTTGTTATTCATTTCCAATAAGCCTTTCTTATCATCTCTAAAACGCATAGTTGCCAGTTCAGGTAAAATAGCACTGGAAAAAGCTACTCCTAAAACAGAAAGAGGGACCTGGTAGAGCCTTTCCGAATATGCCAGTATAGAGATAGACCCAGGAAAGAAACTTGCTATAGATTGAGAAATAAGCAACTGTAATTGAACAACACTAGCAGATAAGCCTGCAGGAAATAGCTGTTTAAAAAACTTCAAAATCTGATCATGGCTATTCATAGTGGGAAAATGCGGCACAGCAATTTTATGCCTTTTGAGGACAATAATCATAAATACAATTTGCAGAAAGCCCGAAACCAGGAGGCCAACAGCCAAATAAAATGCTCTATGATAAAAATCACAAGTGCCCATTGTTGCAGCAATTATGACGCACACACTCATTATTACAGGGCTAATGGAAAAAGCAAAAAACCTACGTTTAGAATTCAAAATACTGCCAAATAAACCTACAGCCGTAATACAAAACAGACATGGCATACTTACTCTACACAAAAATATTGTGTGGCTCATCTTTGCCGAATCAGATAAAAAGCCAGGGGCAACCAGTCCAACGACATAAGGCATCCAAATTTCAATTGCCGCCACTACGATGCACACTATACACAACAGATAAATCAATAACTGATTAGCAAAGCTAATAGCCTCCGTGGAGGATATTTGCATCTTTTGGTTGAAAATTGGAATAAAAACATTTGAAAGAGCGCCTTCAGCAAAAATACGGCGAAAGAAATTTGGCATTCTCAGCATAACATTTACAACGTCTGCAGAATTACCTACGCCAAATACACTTGCTAAACACAAATCTCGCAATAAACCAAAAAGTTTTGAAACTGCAGTCCATAAAGAAATTTGCAAACTGGATTTTACAAGTTTAGACATCAAGGATTACTTTAGATATGCTAAAGGTTTTTCAGAATTGCTAGAACGGAATATACTCATTCACATTTAGCTTAAGACAAATGTTCCACATGGAACACCAAAATGCACAAGACCACTCTAAATAAAAACAAGAGTGGTCAAAAAAGATTCAATCACAAAAGTGATTTCAGTATTTGAACCGTAGTCAAAAAATACTAAGACGCCTTTTCCACTGAAACAGCATTAGATCGAGCACCAGCAAGAACAGCGTCTGCAAAAAGACGCATATACAATTTAATTGAATTAATAGAATCGTCATTACCAGGAACATGATAATCTACAATTCTAGGGTCAGAATTAGTGTCGATAATACCAAGAACGGGTATGTTTAATTTTCTGGCCTCCATCACAGCTATTGCTCCTTTAATAGAATCTAGCACAACAAGAAGATCCGGAACATTTTTCATCTTTCTGATTCCAGAGAAAGAAAGAGAAAGATCGTACCGCTCCTTATCCAAACCAAGAAGCTCCTTTTTTGTATAGTGAGTGACGCTATCTTCGTCTGCCAAAATTTTCTCTATGTTTTCCAATTTTTTAATTGAACGAGAGATAGTCTTCCAATTTGTAAGGGTACCGCCCAGCCAACGATGATTAACGTAGTACTGACCGCAACGCAAAGAGTGATCAGCCACAACATCAACAATGGAGGGCTTAGTACCAACAAAAAGAATTGTTCCACGACGCTTAGCAGTACGATATAAAACTACTAAAGCTTCGTTTAGTAATTTTTGCGTGATACGCAGGTTAATTACATGCAAACCATTCTTTGCCGAATGTATGTAAGGGGCCATGCCCGGATTCCAACGAGAAGTTTTATGGCCGAAGTGCACTCCCGCTTCAAAAAGATCCTCTATGCTAAATTGGGGCAATTCCAGAGTAGTAGACATGCAACTTTAAGTTTTTTTAGTGTGTATCAGTCAAATTTTAAAGCTCCAACGAAAATTTAAAGCAAAGCTCTAACATTGAGTAAGAGGAATTAAACGACTCTGATTATACTCTCCCCTTACCTTTAGCACAACAACACAATGAGGCAAAATTAAACATGAATGTAAAATTCCCCTTGTCTTAAGCAGATTCTAGCAGATTTTTTCGATTCGAAGAAAGACGCCTGTGACTGGAATCAATTTTTTGATACAAAGACTCACATGCACCAGTAAAATCCTCCCTTAAAGATAGAAAATTAGCATTAGATGCAGGAGGCAAAATGCTAATCAAATAGACACAGTTTAAATGCAACTTCTGATTCAAAAAAATCTCTTGAGCTATATTGCGCATTCTTCTACGTAGAAAGTTCCTAAGCACAGCACCCCCCACCTTTTTAGATGCCCTAATACCTAGGTATAGTCTACCTGTGGATTGTTCACCACAGTAAAAGCAACGCACAATCATGAGAGAAGATGAGGATTTTCTCTCAAAAACCTGTAGAGAACGCCAATTCTTTAAAAAAGATAAAGAGTAAAGCTTCACAAAATTATGCTGAAAGTCTTATGCGACCCTTAGCTCTTCTCCTATTGAGAACCAAAACACCAGAAGAGTCGGACATTCTGGCACGAAAACCATGACGTCTTTTTCTCACTATTTTACTTGGCTGAAAAGTACGCTTCATAAAAACTCAACAGTAAAATCAAAATTTTGAGGGCATCTCTCTGTATGGTAAGCAAGATCAAAACCAGATAACCCAAAACCGATCCTAATCAATATGCACAAGTATTGTCAAGTCAAGATTCAATTAAAAATCATTTCGTTGATCTTGATGTCCAAGTTTGTATCGAATATCCTGCACTTCTCAATACATTATAACCGTACCCTTATACTAGCGATTCTAGCTCTTTGATGAAATTACCTCAAGAATTTTTCTCTAAAATAAGAAATGAAATCAATATAGTAACTGTTATACAAAACTCTGTATCGCTAAAACGCAGAGGAAAAGACTATGTTGGACTTTGTCCCTTTCACTCGGAAGAGACGCCATCTTTCACAGTCAATATCGAAAAAAGATTTTACCATTGCTTTGGATGTACATCTCACGGAGACGTGATTCAATTCGTAGCCTCTTCTCAAAGCATTTCCTACACAGAGGCGGCAATAAAAATAGCGCATCAATATGGTATAGAAGTACCAAAAAATACAAACGCACAAACCTCTGAAGAAGAGATCTGCGATCAAATATTTAAGACTTTAGAAATTGCGAGTAAATTTTTTCAGTCCAATCTAGAACCAATATCTCAAAATTACTTGAACCAAAGAAAAATTGCAAAAGATGCGGTAAAAACATTTGAAATAGGCTACGCACCAGGGCAAGGAAAGTTAATTCAGCATTTGGAACAAAAAGCTATCCCTATTGCTCTAATAGAGCAATCTGGTTTAGTGGCAAAAACAACTGAAGGCAGACTCTACGAAGTATTTAGAAATCGCATTATATTTCCTATAAAAAATTCTTATGGACAAGTAGTAGGCTTTGGAGGCAGATCTATAGATGAAAAACATCCAAAATATCTCAATTCACCAGAGACAATAGTATTCAAAAAATCCTCCGTGCTTTTTGGAGAGCATCTTGCAATTACCAAAAGCTATAAAAGCAACAATATGATACTTGTGGAAGGCTATTTAGATGTGGTTGCAATGCATTCTATAGGCTTAAACCAGACCGTTGCAGCCTTGGGAACATCTATAACAGAGCAACATCTCAAAAAGATTTGGCAACATGTTGACGAAGTAGTTTTGTGCCTTGATCAAGATCGAGCTGGCATTCATGCAACACAAAGAGTAATGCAAATCGCAGCAGAGCATATATCCACAACAAAACAGATCAGCATCATGCTCTTGCCTCAAGGAACCGATCCTGACATTGCAATCAATGAGGAAAAAATTGATATAGCTACTCTTTTAACCCAAAGAACTCCACTTTCAGAGTGCATTTGGCACTACAATAGTCTGCATTGGGGAGTAAATTCTGCTGAAAAAAAATCCCAGTTAGAAAAAACTCTTGCTGATTACACAAATCAAATAAAAGACCCGATACTGAAAAAAAACTTTCACCAATTTTTTAGAGACAAACTAAGAAGCAGCTTTGTCAAATTCTCCAAAAATCAGACAAATAGACCGGCGCTCTATGAAGAAAAAAAGACCATGCCAAAGTTCTCTCACAAAACAGAACTAGAAAACATTGAATATTGCCTTATTGCATCTATAATGCTTAATCCAAAACTAATATCGAACTCAAAAGTGCTGGAAGAATTAAACAGACTATCATTCACAGAAAAGGAGGTTGAAAGCTTCTTTGCATGGTTAATGATAAACCTTTCGCAATGCGCTGACGATACTGAGTATTTGATTCAGAAAGTGCAAAGTTCGCATTTTGCACAAATTTATAACTCTAAAATTTCTTGTTACTGCGATAACGCATCCAGCACCAAAGCAACCGAATCTGAAATTGCAATGCTATGCAACAGACATAAACTTGAAATGCTGAAAGCAGAATACCTAACCTTACTCCAATCCACTCACATTACAGATCTCCACAATTCAAAGATTTCGGCATACCAAAAAGAGATCCAAAATCTTACATCTCAAATCAACGCCACCATGGAGTAAACAAGTGTTTGCTTGCTTTAAAGAAATAGCAAACTTTCAAACAAATATCACAAATATCAATACTTTGGTTACATGAAAGATCAAGATTTAGACGAAACAATGCACATAGTAAGTGACCAAGTACCTCATCTGGACGAAGAAGAAATACACCCAGACATAGATCAAGATTCAATAGCAGATTTCTGCGGGGATTCTGCAGATGAATTCGTAGTAGATATACCAATTTCGATCAAAACAACAAAACAAGATAAAACCTATATCTCTACGGATGATCCGGTCAGATTATATTTCAAAGATATGGGCAAAGTAGCTCTTTTATCTAGAGATGACGAAGTAGAAATAGCTCAAGCGATAGAAAATAGTACCGAAGTAATGCTTAAACTGCTTTACATTCATCCAATTTTGCTAGACTTATTTGCCAAATGGCACAACGACCTGTTAGAAGAAAAAATCAGTGTTCGAGATATTATTGACGTTGAGACAATCGCTAACATCGACGCAGAACTCTCAGAGTACGATGAAGAATCTGAAAAAATCATCATTACAAAAGATAGATACGAAAAGGAAACAGATTTAGACGATCCGGATCAAGAAATCAATTTGGAAGAAAATACATTAGTTGCAGTCATCTCAAAGATAGAAAACGTCCAACAACTAATGTCTGAATTAGAACACTTCGTAGAAGAAAAGTCTTCCTCGGGAGTTCCTTACGCACAAACCTATCAATCAGATGAATATCAACAAAAGTTATCAAACTTAATAGATGCAATCAAGGATCTTAATCTCAATGAAAAATGTGTAAGAACAATACTTGAAACTCTATACAAAAATCACCGAGAAATCTTAGCTTTAGAAGGATGTATACTCGCAATTGCAAAAAAATATGACATTGAAAAAGAAGAGGTTTTTCAACACTATCATGGTCAAGAAAATTGGATCACAGACCTTGAGAGTCTAAAAAAAGAAAAATGGAGCAACATGCTAATTACCGAATCTTTAGCATTAAAAAAACTTGCAACAGAAATTTCAGCACTATCTAGAAAAATAAGGTTACCTATAGCAGAGTTTAAGGCCTCAATACAAGCAATTCAAAAAAGTGAAAGAGGAATATCGCTAACAAAGCAAGCAATGATTCAGGCTAATTTGAGACTGGTAATTTCTATAGCCAAAAAATATGCAAATAAAGGCCTCAGCTTTTTGGATTTGATACAAGAAGGCAACATTGGCCTAATGAAAGCTGTAGATAAATTCGAGTACAAAAGGGGATATAAATTTTCCACATACGCAACCTGGTGGATACGTCAGTCAATTACAAGAGCAATCGCAGATCAGGCTCGTACTATAAGAATTCCTGTACATATGATTGAGACTATCAATAAGGTGGTAAGAACCTCCAAAGATATGTCCAATGAATTGGGATACGAACCAACTGCAGCAGAAATTTCTGAAAGAGTAGGGATGCCAGTTGCAAAGGTACACAAGGTGTTAAAAATAGGCAAAGAACCCGTAAGCCTGGAAAGCCCACTTGGAGATCAAGATGGAAGCTGCCTTGGAGATTTTATAGAAGATAAACAGGCCGTTTTGCCTTCAGATGCAGCAATAGCATCTAGTTTGAAAGATATGACGACTCAATCACTCACTGCGCTCACTGCTAAAGAGGAAAGAGTATTAAGGCTAAGATTTGGCATAGGAGTAGAAGAGCACACTCTAGAAGAAGTGGGCATGCAATTTAAGGTCACAAGAGAAAGAATCAGACAAATAGAGGCAAAGGCTCTAAGAAAACTAAGGCACCCAAAAAGATCTAGAAAATTAAGAAGTTTTGCCAACAACGCAACAAAGCTAGAAGATCAAATATAATATGCAGTAGTTATAAGAAAAGAGTACGGATAGGAGTCTATTCAACTCCTATCCCCATCTAACATTGGGTCATGCTATAAGGCAAAAGAAATCATGCGCAAACTAAGGTTTTGTGCACGCAACACATCCTCATAACAATTCTTAAACCCACAATTACTAAAGCCCAACAAAGAAAAGCACAAAAGAGGGATCTTTAACCTCCTTGTCTTGTGTTGTACCTTCTATTTGTTTTATTAATAACCAAAACTTTTTTGCCTCTACGTACAACCTGATTGTCCGGATGACGAAGCTTGGCAAACTTTAAAGAACTTCTTGTTTTCATGTTAAATTACCTGTTTAAAATAACCGAGCTTTAAAAAAATCATTCTAGAGCAAGGTACGAACTATACACCATAGACCGCTTTCCATCTAGATCCATATTCATCTTTATATAACTAACCTAAATCAACAGAGTTATTTTTATGTTTTGCAATTAACTCATTCACCTGTAGACCTGTCAAAGTCTCAGTCTCAATTAAAGCTTTGGCAATAAGATGAAGTTCATCGATATGTGTTTCAAGAATTTTCTTAGACTTGGCGTAAGCATTATCAATGATACTTTTCACTTCACGATCAATAATCTCAAACATATATTCTGAACGATTATGCTGCTGATTTCTCGAATACAATTCCGATTGATCTGTAAGATGATAGACCATACCAACTTTGTCGCTCATGCCCCATTCCATCACCATAGCTCTTGCAAGCTTGGTTGCCATTTTAATGTCTGAAGAAGCACCAGAAGTAATCTTGTTAGCTCCAAAAATCATCTCTTCAGCTATTCTGCCCCCAAGCATAACGCTAATATCTGACTCTATCTTAGAACGACTTTCAGAAATCTTGTCTGTCTCGGGCAACCTCATAACCATACCAAGGGCTTGTCCCCTTGGCATAATGGTAACCTTATGTATAGGATCTGCTTCATCTACATACAAACTCACGATAGCATGACCTCCTTCATGATATGCAATCAAATTACGTTCTTTTTCGGGTATCAACATAGATCTACGCTCGGCTCCCATTAAGATTTTATCTTTAGCATACTCAAGATCATCAATTTGCACGGATTTTTTATTTCTACGCGCAGCAACAAGAGCTCCTTCATTGACAAGATTGGCAAGCTCTGCTCCAGACAGACCAGGGGTGCCCCTTGCGAGCACTTTAACATCCATTTCAGGATCATACTTAACTTTTTTGAGGTGTACCTTTAAGATTTTCTCTCTACCTTCTATGTCTGGATACGAAACAGTTATGCGTCTGTCAAATCTTCCGGGTCTGAGCAAAGCAAAATCAAGCACGTCAGGCCTGTTAGTGGCGGCGATAATTACCACTCCATCGTTTGGCTCAAAACCATCCATTTCTACTAACAACTGATTTAGAGTCTGTTCTCTCTCGTCGTTGCCACCACCAAGACCTATACCTCTGTGACGTCCAACTGCATCAATCTCATCAATAAATATGATACATGGAGCATTTTTCTTGCCCTGCTCGAACATATCTCTAACTCGACTTGCCCCCACGCCTACGAACATTTCAACAAAATCAGAACCTGAGATGCTAAAGAAAGGCACATTGGCCTCGCCCGCTATTGCTTTTGCAAGCAATGTTTTTCCAGTTCCAGGAGGCCCCATTAAAAGACATCCTTTTGGTATACTTCCTCCAAGACGACGAAATTTTACCGGATCTCGCAAAAATTCAACTATCTCTTCTAATTCTTCTTTTGCTTGCTCTATTCCTGCAACATCAGCAAATGTAACCTTTACTCGTTTATCGGATAGCATTTTTGCTTTTGATTTTCCAAAACCAAGTGCTTTCCCTCCCCCTCCCTGCATCTGCATCACAAAAAAGAACCAAAAAGCCGTCAAAACAACCATCGGAACCCAAGACAAAATGATTGCCAAGAAAGAATTCATTCTAGATTCTAATGGCACTGCCTCGATACTAACTCCGTTAGATCTTAATTCCTCAACCAAACCAGAGTAATTGGGAAGATAAGTGCGAAATTTTCCTCCTCCAACAAGAGATCCTTCTAAATTACGATCCTGAATTTTTACAGAAACAACTTGTTTAGAGTAAACCTTTTCGAGAAACTCAGAAAAGACAAAGTTATTTTCAGGATAATTACCACCAATTTGGAACAAATATATAGCAAGTACACATAAAGCCAGCGTTCCCCAAGTGATTAGATACCTAAGCTTAGTATTTTTAAACATATTCATTGTAAATTAGATCAAATTAACAGACAGCAAGACAGACGGGTGAAAAGATTTGCAAATACAATTTATAAAATTCAAACAAAGTGGACGAAATGAGATATAAATCTTGGACGAAAATTAAGCTCAAGAAGATTCCCCTCTATAGTCACTTTGTTTCCATCAAAAGCATGGGGAACATACACAACGTCCCCTCTCTCATTCTTTACCACAGGTAAAGATTCCAAAAATTTAGCGTATAAAAGAGCATCATCTGCGAATTCAACTTGAGCAGAAAAAGAGCTTTCACGAAATAAAAGATCTAAAGATCCAAAATTCCAAGGTCTCAATCTATCCACAAAACAATAACCAAAAAAACACTCGTCAAATGAAAGCAAATTCACTCTGAACCTTTTATCCCAAAGTGCACCATCAGTCAATCTAGCTACTGGTACATTCTCCTTGCCAAAAGCACGAATAATGAAGATACGGTCACCCCTGCGAATAATTAAGCATCCGTGCAATGTACAAGAGTTAATTTCTAAAGATTTGATTTTTTTCCAAAGCAATTTTACGCTTTTCAAACTGGGAGTTTTGTCTGCTCCTCTAACAATAGTAAGCAAATGAGCCACGATAATATGTTGCATCTCGTCATGTACTTCTTCAAAAAGACGAGAGTCTATGGAAACATACCCTAGCTCAGAAATAAAAACATAATTAAATAGCGATGCAATGATGTACTCACGCAATACAGTTTGGGCAAGATTTGCAAGATGAGATTGCGTTGCAATAATACCTTCTTGATTGACGATTGCGTTTAATTGAAACCGCACTTTGTTACGAGTAAATTTATGATTATGGTTGGAAAGATCTTCTCTCCATGAGATTGCCTGATTTTTTAAAAACTCTCTACATTCCTCCTTTCTAAAAGAAAGCATGGGACGTAAAACAATAACCTCATCAACAAAAGTCACTTCCTGCATAGAAAGGCCAAAAACAGTTGCACTACGCATTAATCTCAAAAAAAAGTTTTCTACAATATCATCTTCGTGATGCCCCACGCAAAGGTATAAAATATCCTGTTGTTTGCAAAAATCCGCCATCAATGAATAACGAGCAAGGCGGGCCTGTGCTTGCAAATTAGAGTCTATAGCGCTCGTATGTTCCCATGTCAAAATATGGCATTTTATGCCATATTTATTTGACAAATCCTTAACAAAAAGACAGTCAGATAAAGAATCGCTTCTCATGCAATGATCCACAGTTAATGCAACGATAGTTGCCCCTCTTAATTGGGCCCATTGCCATGCAAGAACCAAAAGAGCTACGGAGTCGCTACCTCCAGAAACCGCAACCGCAACACACGGATACAAATCCCTCTCAAATATCATGCGATCAAGATTTCTTTTTAACCGATCAAACAACAAGTGAACCACCCCCCAGTAAAATATCAAATTGTTTCTAACTATGCTTTAAAAAAAGATCAACTATTGCGCCGCAAAAGCATCGCACCCTTAGTGCCCAAAATCTTGAGAGAATTGCCTTTTCGATAAACTACAAAATTACCTAGCTTTTGAAACTCCTTTTTTCCTATAAAAGGCACACTATCATAAGTTGTCAATTTGTCAGTTACGCTAATTACAAGATCCGCTTGCAAACGTTCAGTAAAAGGGTGATTAGCAATTAAAATTCTTAAGCCTGAACTTGTAGTTAAATAAAAATTTTGACCTTGATTGCTGAATCGGTAATGCAAAACTTGCCTTTGTCCAAACCAATCCGTCCAATATCTTTGCAAGAAAGAAGAACAGTTGGCTCCATAAATTGTTAGATATCCATGATCGTTAATTCCTATTGAATAATTATCCGAGTCGAAAATTACCTCTGCCTTTTCGCTTAATACTTCTCCCAAAATACTTAAAAATAAAAGAAAGATTCCAAAGAACCTCAATTTACTTTTCCAAAGCAAAAACCAACAAATACCAACCACATAAATGCTTACAGATACCCAGCTAATGTGCCCTATATAAAGCAAAGAAAAAGGCAGGTAAGAGAGAGATTCAGCAACCCAAGTAACAAAATTGATACCATATGACATAATTTTTAAAACAAATGCCCCATTTCCTAATGGAATCGAAACAATTGACAAAATAGTCATTGGCATCAGAAAAACTGAAACTACAGGTAAAACTGCCATATTGCCAAGCACTTGATACACTGAAAATACGTAAAAATTATATACTGCAATTGGAGCAGTAATGCAGCTTACAACCAAACTTGAATAAAAGTTTGCAGCCATTGCAGAACAAAATTTGCCAAAAAGTCCAGTAAAAGTGTGCCGAATGGAACCAAAAAGATTGTATCCTCCAATTAAAGCCAAAACAGACCCAAAAGAAAGCTGAAAACTTACACTCATAATATCGGCTGGATTGAAGCAAAGCACTATGAACATTGCCAAGGTAAGGGTACGAAATGAACAAGCTTTTCTTTCCAACACTACAGCAGCTATACCAACTGAAGTCATAATAAATGCCCTCGTAGTTGCAACATTCATTCCAGATAGTAACCAGTAGAAAGCACTAGCAAACCAGGAAAGCAAAGCTGCAACAATCTTTACGTTACAAGATAATGCAATAAAATTGACACTGTTTAGCAAAAGCCTTATTACAAAAAAACATATGCCGGCAATCAATGTTAGATGCAATCCTGAAACACATAATACATGAGAAAGACCTGCACATCTCATATGACTCATTATTTCTCGATTCAAACCTTGGCTTTCGCCAATAATCAAAGCTGCGGCAAAATCTGCTTCGTCCTTAGGTAAACAAGACGTGATAATTTGATAGTACCGATGCCTCACCTTCCTTAAATGATTCAAAATGCTAGAAGACCCCCCTTTGCAAATCAATTCAGGCACAGTAAGCAAATATCCAGAAATATCGATGCGATTGATTAAGTTTTGTAAACTAAAATCATATCCAACCGGCAAAATTTTTCTTTTTTGTCTGCCAGCTTTAAAACAAACCTTGATCAAATCTCCAGGCTCCAAACCTTGCAAATCAGATGACTTGCAGTAAACCAAAACTCTCTTCTGAGGTAAAAATTTACTTGATTTGCAACCAGAAACTACAATAACTTTCATATCTTTACGCTTGCCAACATTTACAGGACGTATTGAATCCAAACTCCCAGAAACCGATATGACCTGTGTTCCGCAAAAATCGTTACCCAATAAACCAAAGTAACGAAAATACCCAAAGGAAAAACCAGATAACAAACCCAGGCCAAGCACAATTAAAAAAATTCCCAAATACCTGTATCGCAATACAACAAAGCAAATGCCGCAAAGTAGAAAAATCAGAAAAAATAGCACCTGACGATCGTATAAAATTGCGCCAAAAAAGCACACTATTCCGAAAGCAAAACTCAGTACAAACCAAATACTGAAGTTAAAAACCTCTTCAGCAAGATGAGAGTCAATCCAGGTCAAAATGGATTTGCAGGAAACCAGCACAAATAGAAAATCTGTTGAAATGTCTAATCTTATATCTGTCCTTTAAAATTTATATGTAAAGAAGAAAAGCTACTTAATGTAAAAAAAAATAGGCTCTGTAATGGAGCTATAGCAAATAATTTAGCTTGCAAACAACATTGCAAGTTCAATGATTTACTCTATTATTTACCCATCTATTATGGATCAAGAGTCCAGGTTTTTAAGGATCTAATTGACATAGAAGATATCTAAACGATTCTTGCAAAGAAAAAAATCAGAAGATGCAACTAGCAAAATACTCAATAGAGAAAGTAGCATTGAAGGCATTTTCAGCAAAAGGATCTACCTGTACAAAGTTGATGCTTGCTTGGAAAAACTTGCTACCAGCAGATCTTGCCTTAAAATGTTTTCCTTATAGAGTTAGTTCTTATTTGGAAGAGAAATCTCGCGTAAATGTTTTACATATTCATGCAGAAGACACTTACACAAGCATATTTTTATCTTACAATGCTCAAATATTAGTCGAACGTATAGCGATCTTACTGGGAGGCAAAGAGATAAATAAGATTAACATTAAAACCATCAGCACTAGCTGATATTATTCATCAAAAGTATAGCCGAATGGAGAGTAAGACCTTTCAGATAGCTCAAAGTTACGCCAAATCTCTCTTTGAGGCATCACTAGAAGAAGGACAATACAATAAAGTACAAGAGCAATTCTTTAATGTAGCTACAGAACTGCTTGAGAACAAGACATTTCAAAGCTTTGCCAAGACTCCCCACATTCCTGTAATGCAAAAACTTGAAATCTTAGAAAGAGTGCTTGCAAAAACACCTATAAACAAGTTGTTAAGAAATTTTATTCTTGCACTAATAGGAAATGGGCGATTTTACCTCATGCCAGCCATACTTGTATGTTTTCGCAAGATTCAGCATATACACGAGGGAGTATGCAAGGTTACTACTTCTGCTGCTGAGCCCTTAAACGATGAAGTCAAATCTTTGTTGAGCAACGTACTAAAAAATAGTCTAAAAAAGCCAATTGAAATAAAGTGTGTTCTTGATAAGTCGCTTATAGGAGGTCTGAAAATAGAATTCGATAAATACATAATCGACTCGTCAATACAAAATAAGATTAGTAGAATCAAAGCAGTTATAAACTCACTTTAGCTTGAAACAAAAAAGTCACACTCCTCCAAACCCAAATATCTAACTTTAGGTAACTGATGTCTTCTCAAATCAATTTTTCTGCACACGAGATAGTTGAGTCGCTAAAACAACAAATAAAAGATCTAGACACTCCTACAGAACTGGAAGAAATAGGGAGGGTAATAAGCGTTAGCGATGGAATAGCACTAGTGTACGGCATACATGGTGCTGGGTATAACGAGATTATAGAATTCGAGTCTGGAAGCAAAGGCCTGGCGATTAACTTAGAGCCCTTCAATACAGGAGTTGTAATACTGGAAAACGAAAACACTATCAAGCAAGGAGATAAGGTAGTGCGCACAAAACAATTTTTGAAAACTCCTGTTGGAAAATGCCTTCTTGGAAGAGTGATAGATGCCCTTGGTCGCCCTATAGATCACAAAGGTGATATTGATCCTCAGGAATATCGATACATAGAATCTCCGGCACCGGGCATCATTGCAAGGCAGGGAGTGCATGAGCCTTTATACACAGGAGTAAAAGCAATAGACGCCTTAATACCAATTGGTAGGGGTCAAAGAGAGCTCATTATAGGAGACAGACAAACCGGCAAAACCTCGATCGCAATAGACGCAATAATAAATCAACGCGAGACACATAAGCCTGGATCTAAAAATCCCGTTTATTGTATATACGTTGCAATAGGGCAAAAATGTTCAAACGTTGCCTACTTGACTAAAAAATTAGAAGAACATGACGCACTCAAATACACCACAATAGTTACAACTACCGCTGCCCAATCGGCAACACTGCAATACCTGGCTCCGTATCTTGGATGTGCAATTGGAGAGTTTTTCAGAGATAACGGAATGCATGCTCTTATAGTGTATGATGATCTGAGTAAGCACGCTGTGGCATACAGACAGATGTCTTTGTTGCTCAAGCGCCCTCCAGGACGTGAAGCATATCCAGGAGATGTCTTCTTCATTCATGCTCGCCTATTAGAAAGAGCCGCAAAGCTATCCAATGAGCTTGGAGGAGGATCTCTTACCGCGCTTCCGATAATCGAAACGCAGGCTGGCGATATATCTGCATATATTCCAACCAATGTGATTTCCATCACGGACGGGCAGATTTTTCTTGAAGAAAATCTTTTCAACAGCGGAATTAGACCAGCAATCAATCTTGGTTTGTCAGTGAGTAGAGTAGGATACGCAGCTAGCGTCAAAGCGATAAAAAAGGTTGCATCAAAGCTAAAGTTAGAACTTGCTCAGTATAGAGAGGTCAAAAGCTTTTCTGCATTTGGATCCGACATCAATGAAGATGCCGCCCGTCTTTTAAGCTATGGTTCAAGGCTGGTTGAGTCTTTAAAGCAAGATCAATACGACCCTATGCCTATGGCAGAGCAGGTCATTACGATTTATGCCCATGTAAACGGATATCTTGCGAAAATATCCGTAGACCAAGTAAAAACGTTTGAAAAACGCCTAATTGAGCACATTAAAAAAGAAGAAGCGAGCGTGCTATCAGAGATATCGGAAAGTCTTGATATTTCCCATAAAATGGAGGAAAAGTTGAAATTAGTTCTTACAAATTTCACCCAAGCATTTATTAATAAAAATTAAGAAAGTTTCCAAGATGATGACAAGTAAGATTTTTATCCATTCAAGAAAGACATAAACAAGAATGACAAGTCTCAAAAACCTCAGGTATAGAATTGCTGGAATCAAGACAACTGCAAAAATCACTCAAACCATGCAGATGATAGCTTCTACTGAACTTGTAAAATATAAAAAACTTTTATCCATATCCCTAGAACGCAAAAAAATTCTCAAATCTTTCCTTGCTGAATTAGATAATGATGAATTATCTGAACTTTCATGTTTAAGGGATACCCACTCAGTTGAAAGAAAACAAATTATAATAGTACTGGGAAGTGACAGAGGCTTATGCGGGGGTTTTAACGGTAAAATAGCAAAAGCTTTAGAAAAATGTCAAGGCTCAGAAACCATCAAAACTCAAGACATCACACTCATAGTAGTGGGGAAAAAAATCCTCTCAAGAATCAAGAGTCCAAATGTCATAAATTTTGCTTCTACAAATGGAATTTTATACACATTCCAGCTTGCTTGTCAGATTGCTAATATGCTTTTGGAGCTCTCAGGTACTCATCTACTGGATTGCAAACTTTTATACAGTAGCTTTAATAACGCTCTAAACTATGAGATCATAGAGGAGACGTTGTTACCCTTGTGTAAGAGTAACTTAAGAGAAGGCCTAGACCTAGAAAATCAAAAGAGCGAGATACCAGAGATAGATGATCAGGATTTTGCGAAGAATTTAGCTTTGTCTTATGTTCAATCATCAGTTTATCACGCTCTTGTATCAAGCAAGGCCTCTGAAGAATCTTCAAGGGTTATAGCAATGGATGGTGCTACAAAAAATTCTAACCAACTTACTGAGGCTTTAACCTTGGAGATGAATAAAATAAGACAGAGCAACATCACCAGGGAATTAATAGAAATAGTCTCTAGTTCTCAGGCCTTAAAATAACTTGACCCTCATTATTAAATTTTAAATTTTGAAAAATGTCTGAACAAAAGGGCACTATAGTGCAAATAGTATCCGCAATAGTGGATGTAAAATTCGAGTTAGGTAACTTACCAGAAATTTTTACGGCACTAAAGTGCAAAAATAACGATACTTGGATCACTTTAGAAGTAGTGCAACATATCGGAAATGAGACTGTGCGATGTATTTCCCTCAATACAACAGAAGGGTTGTCTAGAGATACAGAGGTCATATCTACAAATAAGCCAATCACGGTGCCAACTGGAAAACAAACCTTGGGCAGAATATTAGACGTAGTAGGTAATCCGATAGATAACGGCAAGGCCTTAGACATGTCTGAATCAAGGTCTATACACCAAAACCCACCAGAATTTATAGATCAAGAAACTCAAAAACGAGTACTAAGCACCGGAATAAAAGTGATAGATTTACTCGCTCCCTACATAGTTGGTGGAAAGGTGGGTCTTTTCGGAGGAGCTGGAGTAGGCAAAACCGTTATTATCATGGAACTGATAAATAATATCGCAAAATTGTACGATGGGTACACAGTGTTTGCCGGAGTTGGAGAAAGAACAAGAGAAGGAAGTGATCTATATAAAGAAATGATAGATTCTAATGTAATCAATCTACAAAATATCGAGCAATCAAAAGTTTCGCTAGTCTATGGCCAAATGAATGAGCCCCCGGGAGCAAGAGCAAGGGTTGCGTTAACTGGCCTGACAATTGCCGAAGCATTTAGAGACATGGATGGAGGGCAAAACGTGTTGTTCTTTATAGACAATATATTTAGGTATACTCAAGCAGGCTCTGAAATGTCTACTACTTTAGGCAGGATTCCCTCAGCCGTTGGATATCAGCCAACTTTAGCAACAGACATGGGATCCTTGCAAGAGAGAATTGCATCAACAAGGCGTGGCTCTATCACATCAATTCAAGCAATATACGTACCAGCCGACGATCTGACTGACCCAGCACCCGCTGCTTCTTTTTCTCATCTTGACTCCACTACGGTACTAAGTAGACAAATAGCTGAGCAAGGCATATATCCTGCAATAGATCCATTGGAGAGTTCTTCTCAAATACTTACCAAGGAAATAGTAGGAGAGGAACATTATAAGACTGCAAGGGAGGTCCAAAAAATACTACAATCTTACAAATCCTTACAAGACATAGTTGCAATTTTAGGTATGGAGGAGCTCTCAGAAGAAGACAAACTTACGGTTGCAAGAGCTAGAAAAATTCAAAGATTCCTCTCTCAGCCCTTTAGAAGCGCCGAAGCATTTACTGGAATGCCTGGTAAAATAGTCAGTTTAGAAGATACTATCTCAGGATTTAAAAGATTGCTGCAAGGTGACTACGATCATCTGCCAGAGTCTGCATTTTTATTTATAGGCAGAATAGAAGAAGCCGAAGAAAAGGCCCAATCACATAAACTAAACTAAAATAAAAAACACCACAAATTTGTAATGACTAAAGATGCAATTAGAAATTCTGACTCCGACTGCAAAGATATTACAAAAGGGTTTAGCTTCTGCTACCCTTACAGGCGTTAACGGAAAATTCACAATATTAAAAGGTCACACACAATTTTACGCTTCGCTTAACGATGATTTGGTCAAGATCATCAAAATCGATCAAAGCCAGTTAGTGTTCTTTGTAAGACAAGCTCTTGTTTTGGTTGGTTGTAATAAAATCATTATTACAGCTGAGCACTTCTTAGATTTAAGCAATAATTCCTTCAATAAAGAGGGTTTTGACAATTGTATGTCGGAATGCTTAAGAAATCTAAATCTACAAAATAAAGATGCGATATTTAGAGGATACTGGCAAAGCAGGCTACAAGAATACGAAATGATAAAGAATCACCTAGACAAAAAAGAAATATAAAACATGACTACCTATAAATCTAAAGAGCTATATCAGAGAATATTATTTTCGATATTCGTACTGATTGTATGCCGCACAGGTGCACATATTCCCATACCAGGAATAGATAGCCTCCTTATGCAAGAGGTTACTCAAAGCAATCAGGGTGGATTGCTCAGCATTTTTAACATGCTATCTGGAGGATCCCTTGGAAGAATGTCTATATTTGCACTTGCTATAATGCCATACATTACAGCGTCTATCATAATGCAAATTTTATCTTTCACTTACCCTTCCATTAAAGAAATAAGTAAACTCGGCGAATCTGGCAAAAGAAAAATCAGCAAAATAACATTATACCTCACCATAGCCCTTGCTATCGTACAGGCATATGGCATTGCAAAAGGTCTGCAAAGCTCTTATAGAGAAGTCATTACAATGGAAAGTATGACTATATTTTCCATCTCCACAGTGATCACTCTTTTAACCGGGACTCTGTCTCTTGTATGGCTTGCTGAGAGAATTAACCAAAAAGGACTCGGAAATGGTTCGTCCTTAATAATATTTGTAGGAATAGTTTCAGGGCTACCAAGTGGCGTAATCCATGCTCTAGAGCTATCTAGAAGGGGAATGTTATCAATCTTGTCTCTTATCTCAATCATTGCATTTGTGATTGCGGTAATATCTCTAGTAGTGTTTGTAGAGCAATCGCAAAGAAGAATACAGATACATTATCCTAGACGTCAGGTAGGTAACAAGGTCTATGGCGGAGATAAAACTTATTTGCCCTTGAAAATCAATACCGCAGGCGTGATTCCTCCTATATTTGCTGGGTCTTTATTATCTTTCCTTCTCACTGCTCTCAATTTAGTCAAAACTGATTCTAAAATCTCTCAGTGGATTGCGTCTTACCTGGGCCAAGGAAAGCCGGTCTTTTTACTTTTGTATATGTTTTTAATAGTTTCCATAAGCTTTTTTTGTGCTGTATCCATATTTAACGCTGAAGAAACCTCTGAGAATTTGAGAAAATATGGTGCATATGTACCAGGTAAAAGACCAGGCAAAAATACCACCGAATATTTCAGTTACGTATCCATAAGACTCACTGCATTAGGCGCTTTGTACTTATGCTGCATATGCGTACTACCAGAAATGCTATTCGGACAACTCGCAGTCACTTTCGCTTTAAGCGGCACAAGTATTTTAATCGTGGTGAATGTAATTTTAGATACACTAACGCAAATACAGACGTTTATGTTTAGTGGCAAATATGAGTCCTTAATAAAAAAGATTAAAAAAAGATGATAATAGTTTTAATAGGGCTGCCAGGCTCAGGAAAGGGCACTCAGGCAAGCTTAATAAGCGCTGAACTAAATTTTACTAAAATCTCAGTAGGAGATCTTCTTAGAGAAGAGGCAAAAACAAATTTAGAAATCAGGAACTTACTTTGCTCTGGTGCATTGCTGCCCGGCAATACAGTAGACAATATGGTCGAAAATTTCATAAGTAAGAATACTAGCAATAATTACGTACTCGACGGATATCCAAGAAGTATAGAACAGACAAACTTTCTAACAAACAATCATCCAGAAGATGTCTACGCTATACATTTAGATATTGATTCAAATCAGTTGCTAGCAAGAATACGCCAAAGGTACATGTGCGCAGATTGTAATGCTGTTTATAACGAGTCTACCGATCAACGAATAGACAAAATATGCGATTTCTGCTTTGGGACAAGTTTTACCACAAGGGAAGACGATAATGAGGAAACTTTTGGCAAAAGAATAGCAGATTATCAAAACAATACGGTAGATGTAATCAAGTACTTTTCTAACAAGGGCATGCTTCATGTTTTGAATGCTCAAGCATCTCCGGAGGAAGTTTTTGCAAAAATAAAAACATTCCTAATCTCTCGTCAAAAAGAATCTTAATCGATCTATTGACAGTGAGATTGGTGGCTGTTAGAGTTATGTTCCTTATCGGACCTTGGTTTTCTTAGGTCTTGATTTACTATTTTTTGAGACTTGTTTTTTCTCTGCACTTGCTAAGAATCAGCCTCAAAATGGTGGGATTATGCTTTTTACTCAACTTAAGTAACATGTAGCGTGGCAAGAGTAGCAAACGTTAATATACCTCAGAGAAAAAGGATTGTCATAGCTCTGACCTATATCTATGGAATAGGACTGCATTCTTCACAGGAAATCTGCGAAAGAGTTGGACTTGATCAATCAAGACGCGTCGATTCCCTCACTGAAGATGAACTGATCAATCTCAGAAAATTCATCGAGACAGATTGCAAAATAGAAGGAGATTTACGAAGAGAAGTTAGCTTAAACATTAAGCTCAAAAAAGATATTAAGTGTTATCAAGGATTGAGGCATTCAAATAAGCTTCCAGTAAGAGGTCAGAATACTCACTCAAATGCAAGAACTTGGAAGGGGAAAGCAACGGCTATTGCTGGTAAGAAAAAAGCTTCCGCTAAAAAGTAGTCATTTTGTCATACAAATTTAGGATGAATATTAATCAGTTTTAATACATGAACACAGCAGCTCCGAAACGCAAAAAAAAGAGAAACGTTCCTCTTGGTGTAAGTCATATACTTGCAACTTTTAATAACACAATCGTAACCTTTACTGACGTACAAGGAAACACTGTAGCATCCTCAAGTGCTGGACGAAAAGGTTTCAAAGGTACAAAGAAATCTACTCCGTATGCTGCTCGAGTAGCGGTGGAGGCTGCATCTAAAGATGCGCAAGAACACGGAATGAAAACTATTTCCGTTAATGTAAAAGGAGCCGGGCCACAACGAGAGTCTGCTCTTAGAGCTTTATTTAGCCAGCAATTCGTCGTCACTCAAATAGTTGATGTGTCAGCCTTGCCTCACAATGGCGTTAAACCTCCGAAAAAAAGAAGGGTATAACAACAGCGATAATCAGCATCTACTTTGATTCTTTACTTTAATATGTCGATCAGTAAACACTGGACCTCTCTTATTAAGCCTGAAAAGATTCAGTTTGAAAAAACTGGACCAAATCTTGATAAAATAGTGATATCCCCCCTTGAACGTGGCTTTGGTACAACAATAGGAAACGCTTTAAGGAGAGTTTTGTTGTCTTCTATGCACGGATCCGCCATTGTAGCCATACAGATGCCGGGAATTTTGCATGAATTTTCTCCAATTCCTGGAGTTGAGGAAGACATGGTCAATCTTGTCTTAAATCTCAAATCCACAAAAATTAAGCTCAATACCAAAAACAGGAAACAGATATCCTTAAAAATTCTTGGTCCAACAGTTGTAACTGCGATGCACCTTGCAGTAGATGAGCAGATCACGGTTCTCAATCCTGATCACCACATATGCACTATAACTGAGCCAAAAGAGATAGAAATCACACTAATTTGTGAAAACGGCAAGGGTTATGTACCAAGTGACCTTTTAAGAGAAAATGAACAAGGAGAAATCACTCCAGGAACAATATGGATAGACGCGCTATTTAGCCCGATCAACAAGGTCTCCTTTAAGGTGGATGAGGCAAGGGTTGGACAAAAAATAGGATACGATAAATTGGTGATGCACGTAGATTCTTCCGGCGCTTTATCTCCAGAAATGGCAATAGGTCTTGCAGCAAAAATTCTTCAGGATCAACTACAGACCTTTATTTCATTCGATGTGGATGTACAAGAAGAGTCCAGCATAAAAGAGTCTAAGCCTCCTTTTGACCTTGCAATTCTCAAGAAAATTGATGAAATAGACATGACTGTTAGGTCACAAAATTGTCTGAAAAACGCTAATATAGTGTACATCGGAGATCTAGTCGTCAAAACTGAAGCAGAAATGCTTAAAACTCCAAATTTTGGTAGAAAATCTCTGAATGAAATAAGAGAAATTCTGTCTCTTCTTGGATTAAAATTTGGTATGAAAATACCTGAGTGGCCTCCAGAAAATCTAGAGGATCTCGCGCAAAAATATAAAACAGAATGTTTTTAATAAATGAGGTAGTTTGTGAGACATAGATTATCAGGTCGTAAGCTAAACCGTACGTCTAGTCATAGAGCTGCTATGCTTGCCAACATGACTGTTTCGCTGGTACTTAACGAACAAATCAAAACCACTGTACAAAAGGCAAAAGAACTCCGTCCTTACATTGAAAAGTTAATTACCAAAGCTCGTGATTCTTCTTTATCTAGCAGAAGAAACCTTATTGCCACCGTAAAAGATCAAAAGGCTGCTGATAAGCTCATAAATGTGCTTGGCCCAAGGTACCTGACAAGGCCTGGAGGCTATTGTAGAATAGTAAAAGCAGGATTTAGACATGGAGACATGGCCTCTGTTGCATACATTGAGTTGTTAGACAGAGATATAGATGCAAAAGGCGCTCACACTAAGCGAAATGAGAAAAAATCTGAATACCAAGTTGATCAATAAAAGGTTACTACATGATAAAGAGAAAGAGTGGAGTTGCATGGTGGGGTGATTCTCCTTCATCTAGAAAAGCTGCTAGAAGAGACGAAAGAAGACGTATAATAAATCAGATGAGAATGAGTAAAATCAAAACCTCTGTAAAAAAGGTCTTACTTGCAAAGGATAAAGAATCCGCAGTTGCTGCTTTTCAAGTAGCACAAAAGGTGATTATGCAGGGAGCAACAAAAAAAGTGCTTCATATAAATAAGGCTTCCAGGATAGTTAGCAGGCTTTCACTAAAGCTCAAGAATCTTGGCTGAACACCTTCTCCATTGCGCAAGCAGTGTGCGACATTACTGCATAAGGCTCCTAAAGATTGTTTCAAGATCTGAAGGAGTAACCTGGAGGTCCTTTATCTCTACCGATTTGTCTAAGAATAGCTGCTCTAAAATATTTTGCAAAACTGATGCAGCGCAAGTGAAATTTAAGTCATATCCATCGTCTTCTAATTGACATAAATACTGAGATAAATATTCCGGTACAGACTCTAGCTTCTTAGCACACTGCACAATCACTCTTCTAGATGAAAGATACCCACATAAATCGTCTCTACTTTTTTGTGCTATGATCTTGCCTTTGTTGATAAAAATAAAATAATCACAAAGAGTCTGAGCTTCTTCCAAATAATGCGTTGTCAGAATAATTGTTTTGCCCTCCTCATTGAGCGTTTTTACATGCTTCCACAGTTTTTCCCTAAGTTCAATATCCACACCAGCTGTTGGTTCATCAAGTATTAAGACTAAAGGGTCATGAACCAAAGCCTTGCCAACTAAAACTCTACGTTTCATACCTCCGGAAAGCTCCCTAGCCGTAGCACTTCTTTTATCTGTAAGGTCTAAAATTTTTATAATCTCCTCTGTTTTCCTATCCTTAGATCTTATGCCGTAGCAACCTCCGTAGATTTCTAAGGAATCGTAGACTGATAAAAAAACATTTAAAATCAGCTCTTGTGGCACTACTCCAAGACTCTGTTTTACCATTTTAGGGTTCGTATCTAAGTCGTACCCAGCAACGCTAACACTACCGGAAGTTTTAAGGACACTTCCAGCCAAGATGTTTATCAGAGTTGACTTACCTGAACCATTTGGTCCAAGCAAAGCACATGAACTGCCTTTTGGTATTTCTAAATTCAGATCTTTTAACGCACTAAAATCCTTACCATCTTTGCCTCGGTATACTTTATTTAAATTTTTGATTGAAATAGCTGAAGTATGCACGCAAAAAAGGAGACTTGTGTTAGACTAAAGGCCTATTATAGCACTTGCTTGATAACTTTTTCAAACGCTTACACGATTTATTAAAGTGGAATTTTGTGATAAAGCCATAATCCACGTAAGCAGTGGAAAAGGAGGGAACGGTTGTTCAAGTTTTCGCAGGGAAATGTTTGCGCCTAAAGGAGGCCCCAACGGGGGCAACGGGGGCAGAGGAGGAGATGTGCGAATCATCGCACAAGAAAACATTTCTAGTCTCATAGTTTACAAATATAAAAGGCATTTTTTTGCAGAAAATGGTAATCCTGGTAGAAAAAATAGATCCGCAGGCAAAGCAGGCAACGATCTAATTTTACATGTGCCGATAGGAACGCAAGTATATGAGGCTGAAAGCCTCATACTTTTACACGATTTTACTCAAGATCAAGAAGAATATCTGCTGTTACCAGGAGGCAAAGGTGGCGCAGGCAACACATGCTTTAAGTCTTCGGTCAATCAAGCACCCAGAACCAGCATTCCAGGAGAAGAGGGCAAAGAAATGAGGCTAGCTCTAAAGCTAAAACTTATTGCAGATGTAGGACTAGTAGGCCTACCCAATGCGGGTAAATCTACCTTTTTGAGTATAGTCACTCCATCTAAATCTTTGATCGCCGCTTATCCATTTTCAACTCTAGTACCCCACCTGGGCACTATATATTATGGAGACGTAAGACACACAATCGCAGACACACCTGGTCTCATAAAAGATGCATCCGAAGGAAAAGGATTGGGGCACAATTTTCTTCAACACATAGAAAGGTGTAAAACTATAGTTCATCTTATAGACTGTACTGGCGTAGATCTTGCACAAGATTGTCAAACTATCAGGACCGAGTTAAGTAAATACTCTCCTAAAATGCTGCTAAAGCCTATAATCACATGTATTACAAAATGCGATCTTTTATCTGAAGAAATCCTGTTAGCAAAAAAGAAAGAGATCTTTCAATACACCGGAAAAGAGCCCTATTTGATATCGCGTGAGGATCATGTCTCAATCAGACAAGTATTAATTGCAGCAATAAAAGAACTAGCTTTAATGCAAAAATAGAAAATAAAGCTTATCTATATTCTATATAGATCTTCTCTTCATTTCGTAAATCTACTGTTTGAACTCCACAATCAAACAGTGTACCTTTTTTATGCATTTCACCTAAATGAGTCCAAGCCTTTACAAAATTCTGTTCCGGCATCTTGATAAGGATTTCATCTAAAAAAACGTTCCACCTACGCTCTCCGTAACGCACCGCAACCCTTGCCCTTGCCTTCAAGACAGCATCCCTATTCATATCTTGAATTAATTGATAAGCATAAAGATTAGCCCCCTTACCAACAACATTGATTAGGTGAGAAAATTGTTGAGGATCAAAGGTCTCAAGATCAATACACTCTCCATCACGATCGATTAAATGATACTTGTATTGATATTGCCAAACCGCTATAGGCAGGCGTTCTACAACCTTGATGCATATTGAATCTGGTAAGCGCCTTTTAATAATACAACTTTTTACCCAAGGATTACCTCTGACTTTTTTTGCAATATCCAAAAGGTTTAGATCAAAAATAAAACTTTGATTAGGATAATCAATAAAAGAATAAACCTCCTCTTTAGGCAAATTAGTGTGTCCCACAACAACTACTTTGCTCAGGGAAAAGCCAGAGTGCACCATTTTAGATGCAAAACTTAAGTACAGTTTTTGACCTAAAGGAGAAAATACAACAAAGCAACACAGAAATATTGTCGAACAAGCGCCAAAGATTTTCAATGCCAGTATAAAATACCTAAGGTAGATCTGTATTTTTCTAGTAGTAAGACTTTTACCCAACATGCATAACTTCGTTCTTTAATCAAACCGTGCATCTTGCAACATCATCTCTAACAGCTCAGAAAAACTTATGCCTGCATTTTCTGCAATTTTAGGACATACAGAAGTTGGAGTAAGCCCTGGATGTGTATTGAGTTCTAAAAAGTATGTCTTTTGAGTTTCTGGAACGTAAATAAGCTCAACTCTAGTTAGACCTCTGCAACACAGTATATTGTATGCTTTTTTTGCAATCGAAAGTATCTCTTCACGTGTAGCAAGGCTTATGTCTGGAGAAGCGATGTATTGCACAAAACCAGAAGTATATTTAGCCTGGTAGTCAAAAAATCTCTTGCCAGCTAACTTAACATGAAGAAGCCCTAAGGCTTGACCTCCGATCACAGCAACCTGCATTTCCATACCTTTGATATATTCTTCAAGCAAAGCTACGTCTCCACACTCAAAAGAATAATCTTGAACACTCCGATTATCCTCGGGAAATATTACATCCACAGCTATGCTAGAACCTTGAGAAGTGGGTTTTACAACGTACGGCATTTGAATCGATGTATGACATTGCCCCTTTCTTACAATCTCCCCTTTTGGTACAATAATGCCCTCTGCAATACAAAGCTTTTGAGTAATGTCTTTGTGAAAGCAAACAGCAGAGGATTTGGCTCCTGAATGAGTATAAGGAATCTCTAACGAATTTAACATGCCAGGAATGTATCCATCCTCTCCGTAAGTGCCGTGTAGGCAATTAAACACAACATCAGGCCTCATACTAAATAAAATACTTGCCAAATCTAGACCCGCGTCAACTCCAGTTACCTTATAGCCCATGTTCAAAAGAGTGGGTATAACAGATTTTGCAGAAATATTAGAAATTTCGCGCTCTCGAGACATGCCTCCGTGCAAAACAGCTATATGCTTACCTTGACCATAATATTCGGTCACGTTCGATAGGAACACATTTTGTTGCATATGATCTAAGTTTCTCATTAATGAATGGCAGGGTAAAGTCCCGATCAACTCTCGTTACTTACAACGGTAGAGTAGGATTCGTGAATAGCTCTGACTGAATAAAGCCAAAACAGTAAAACAAAAATAAAAAACCCAACCAAAATAAAGGCTATGTCGTCATATGTGACACGCGGAAATAAAAAGAATATTGCGGCTTGCAAGCCTGAACCAAATGCTTTTCCGATTTTTGGTCCGATTACTTCAACCGCTGCCTTACCCTTAGTCTTAAACTCTGGATTGAGGGGAATATACAGCATCTCTTTTGTAGTATCAAAGATGGAATATTTAACACCCTTACTGAGTACGTTTTGGATGCCGCCTATAAAAACTAAAAGACCTAATCCAGAAAAACCAAACTTTAAAGCAAACCCACTAACACCTTCATGCATCAAGATGCAAACAAAAAATGCAAAACCAGCAAATAGAATCATCAATGGGGTCAAAAGTGCCGCACGTAACCATCCAAATCTTCGAATTACATAACCTCCAAAAATTGCGCAAAATAGCGTTAACACACCAGTACAGAAAGAGATTTTCGCGTGATACCTCATTAGCAAAGAAGTGTCTTGATAGAACTGATTTGCTTTGAACATCCATATTCCCTCAATGAGGTTGATAGCAAAGCTGTACGATACAACTATGGAAAATATCATCATCAAATAGCGTGAAGAAATGACCATTTTAATGCTAGCTCGCATGCCAAGACGCAAAGGTAGGCCAAAATTTTTGATCGCCACAACGCTGTGACCCTTCATCTCCATGTACCAATGTATTAAAAGACAAAATAGACCAGAAAATATCACGATCAATAATAAGGATTTTAAACGGACCTCAAAATTGCTTCCCTCAAAAATTAAATCGGCAATGTTATTTGCTTTGGTAAAGTATCCAATAATACTAGAAGAAAAGATGAGATTCGACTGTCCAAAAAGGCTTAAAGATGGGTAAAATCTACCCGCTTGCTCTGTGGAAGTGATGCCATTTGCAAGCTGCCAAAATAATAAAGAAAAAACTATAATTGGCCACAACTCTCCAACTACATAAAAAGAAACAATCACCCATTGTGACCACAACGTTATAAACCATCTCCAATGAGGATGCCTACTAATTAAGTGACTTACTAATTCATGATTGGGGTGCAAAACATCTAGATTTGGAAATAGAAAAAATAAAAAGATTAAAAAGTAGGTCAAAAAAAATCCAACAATGCACCTAAAGACCTGCTGAGGTCCCATCCTGTTACATAGTTTTGTATAAAGAAAAATAAATACTATGCTACAAGGTACTTCCACCGCAATTTTAATGAAGCTTAGAGATTCAGCTCCCATTAAATTTACTGCCAAAGAATCTTTAATGGTGCGCACTATGTTTTGATTGAGCAATATAGAGAACATCAAGACTGCCATTGAACAAAACTTGCCTACTTCCTCAGCTTTAATAGGCCATAGAATCTTAAGTACCTTCGCCAGCATAGAGATCACTCAGATACTCAAAAATACAAGGCAACTGATTAGTACGTCAGATGCCTTTTATAAAAATTAGATGGGTCATTGTCGATCAAAATGACTAGTATGTCTACATTAAGTGTAAAAATTTATAAATGGCACAATACCTCATCAAAATATGCCCTAATTTTTACAAAGGCTCTCATGCTCTCCTACTAAAGCTAGTAAATTATCGAATCTAAAGATAACTTGATTCTAAGCAACCAAATCAAATTACCTATCTTGTCCCAAGTCACAGTAGTATATAGCGTAGCTCTTCGTGGAATAGATGCTGTAAGCATTACAGTACAAGCCCAACTAATGCCAGGTATCCCAACTTTTAACATAGTAGGGCTCGCAGATAAAACTATCGCGGAATCCAGAGAAAGAGTAAGAGGAGCTTTAGCTTCAATTGGTCTGGCACTGCCTGCAAAGCGTATTATAATCAATTTAGCCCCAGCACATATAAGCAAAGAAGGCAGTCACTTTGATTTGCCTATAGCTTGCGCAATCCTTGCGCAACTTGATGTATTACCAAAAAGCGAAATGCAAAATTATCTAATTCTCGGAGAATTAGACCTAAATGGCGCAATCTTACCGGTACCAGGAGTTTTGCCAAGCGCCGTACACGCAACATCTCTTACAAAAGGTATTATTTGTCCTCAAAATAACGGACAAGAAGCAGCATGGTCTGGTAATTCAAGTATTTTAGCACCAGAACACATCCTCAATCTCATTAATCACTTTAGAGGTCAAAGCACATTATCTGATCCAATCAACGTAACAGAGAACGAGCAAAATCCTCAATACCCAGATTTAGCAGACGTAAAAGGGCACTCAATTCCAAAAAGAGCCATCGAAGTTGCGGCAGGAGGAGGGCACAATCTTTTAATGTTTGGACCACCTGGGTCCGGAAAATCTATGCTTGCTCAATGCATGCCTGGCATAATGCCATCAATGAACAAAGAAGAAATACTAGAATGCAGCATGATCTACAGCGTTGCAGGCCTCATAAAGGAATCACAATTAACATCTGTAAGACCTTTTAGATCTCCTCACCAATCTGCATCACTTGCATCTATAGTTGGAGGAGGAATGGGCAACAAGGTAAAACCAGGAGAAATATCCTTGGCCCATAAAGGAGTGCTATTTTTAGACGAGTTGCCCGAGTTTAATTCCGCAACTATAGACTCTCTAAGACAACCCTTAGAAACAGGAGAGATATTAATTGCAAGATCTAACTGGCACGTAACATATCCCGCAGACTTTCAACTAGTTGCAGCAATGAACCCTTGTAAATGTGGTTACCTAGGAGATCAACAAAAACAGTGCTCTAAAGCTCCTTTATGCGCACAAGCATATTTATCCAAAATTTCAGGTCCTATTATGGATAGATTTAGCATGCACGTAGAAGTGTCTAATATTGCTGCCTATGAAAACCTAGAATCAGAAAGCTCAAAAGAAGTACGACAAAGAGTCCAAAAAGCAAGAGCTTTACAAACGATTAGGTACCAAGGCTGCCAATTTACAACAAATGCACGGGCCTCTGGCAACACGCTATTAAAAAATACCGAGCTAAATAGTCAGGGGAAAAATCTACTTGAAGACGCAACGAAAAAGTTCAAACTATCTATGAGAGCCTACACCACAATACTTAAAGTGGCACGTACAATAGCAGATTTAGAAGAAACACAACAAATCTCACCCACACATCTTGCAGAGGCGATAAGTTATAAAAGCATGGACTATAGATCTAGATAGAGTATTTGGCAAAAGCAAGACTATTGCAATGCCTCCACAAACTTTAAACATTGACCCAAAGATTCAAAGACTTTGTGTGCAAAAGCAAATCTAATGGCTGCTAATTTATCTATTCCAGATAAAGCCTTTATGACCAAGTCTACTATCTGAAAAGAATGCACTTTGCGCGACTTTAAAAGATGCAAGTCTTTTATCACTAGCACAATTATCTGTTCTAGACTTGTGTCTGAGTTAGAAAAGTTATGAGAAAAAACAGTCTTGATTGATCTTAACAAAACATCTCTGTCAAAATCCTGAATTGCACCAGATTTGATAACCTGAAGCTTTGGAAAAGAAATGCACTCCAGTGTGGTAAATTGTTCTCCACACTGGGTACAAAGTCTGCGTCTGCGAACAACAGTTGAGCATCTAGAATCTTTTACAACACTAGAGGTACTAGAACAAAAAGGACAGTGCACTAAGAAAGCTATTGTAAAATACAGACTTAATTATATGCACAAACCCTTCATATTCTCAACAAACAGATATAATCAACTTTTATTATCAGTCTTTGTTTCTGTTGCCTCCGCCACTTCTGCTGCCTCCACCGTTTCTATCATCACTACGGAAACTTCTACGTGGGGCTGAAGATCTATCTTCTCCTCCAAATCTAGGACGACCTCCACCAAACTTGGAGTCTCCGTCAGAACGAGGTCTACTAAACCTTGAATCGGAATCTCCACCTTTGTTGAATCTAGAGCCAGAGTCGGAATCTCCGCCTTTGTTGAATCTAGAGCCGCCGGAATCAGAATCTCCGCTTTTACGTCTGTCAGGACGATCAATGTTAGAAACAGTTCCGTCTTCATTTACGGCTTTCATAGAAAGTCTTACTCTTCCTTTATCAACGCCAATGACAACAAATTTTGACACATCTCCTTCTGAAACATAGTCGTAAATGCTGGAGATACGCTCATCTGCTATTTCGCTGATGTGTACAAATCCATCTTTACTACCTGAAAAGTTCACAAATACTCCTGAATCGATAATTTTCACTATCTTTCCAGTAAATACTACTCCTACTTTGATGCCTTCTCCGGTTGCAGAACGAATAGAATCTAGAGCAACTTGCATGCTTTCTTTACTTGGAGCAGATATTTGCACAACTCCGTCGTCAGAGACATTAATCTTGGCCTTTGTTCTTTCACAGATGTCTTTGATAGAACGTCCTCCAGGACCTATCAAATCTCTAATTTCTTCTTTCTTGATGGTAATAGTGGTCATCAAAGGTGCATAAGCACTCAGTTTATCTCTTGCAACAGAAATAACTTTACTCATTTCAGAAAGAATATGCATTCTCCCTTTTTTACCTTGAGAAAGTACTGACTTGATTGTCTCAAGATCAATGCCAAATATGGAACTATCCATTTGTAGAGCGGTAATACCTTTTTTTGTTCCAGCAATTTTAAGATCCATATCGCCAAAACTATCTTCATCCCCTGAGATGTCAGAAAGTACAACAGTTTGCTCTTTATCTTTTACAAGTCCCATAGCTATTCCGGAAACCATTTCACGTATAGGCACTCCTGCATCCATCAAACTCAAAACAGCTGCACAAACAGTCGCTTGAGAACTAGATCCGTCAGACTCAGTTACTTCTGAAACAACCCGTACTGTGTAAGGGAAATCAGATTTTTTTGGCATCACGCCAAGTATTGCTTTTAAAGCAAGACGTCCATGACCTACTTCTCTTCTACCAGGACCACGGAATACTCCGCACTCTCCTACTGCGTATGGCGGGAAAGAATACTGAAGCAAAAAGCTTTCACGTAGATCTCCAGCCATGCTGTCAATCACTTGCTCGTCTTCAGATGTACCCAAAGTCACAGTTGTCAAAGCCTGAGTATCACCTCTGGTGAACAATGCAGATCCATGAGCTCTAGGAAGCATTCCAACTTCACAAGAAATATCTCTGATGGTATCAAAAGATCTTCCTCCAATTCTAACTCCTTTGCTCAGCACTTGAGTGCGCATCATTAGATTTAGAACATTAGCAAAATCCCTTTTTAAATTCTCAACAGAATGATCTTTGCCCAAATCTTGCATCACTTTAGACTTTAAGTTTGCAAAGTAAGCAACTCTCTCTGATTTCACAGAGATGTTAAGACCTTCAGTAATCAAAGAACCGTACGAATTCATTATATTTTTTGCTACAACTTCATCATTTTTGTTAGTATCAAAAGCAAATGTATTCTTGCCAACATGTTTTTTCATTTCTTCAATCAGTGCAATAACAGGCTCGATAGATTTTAAGCCAGTTTCAATTGCCAAAGAGACAGTCTCTTCAGACAATTCTTTAGCAGCAGATTCAAGCATTACAACAGATCCGTTGCATCCACTAATTATTAAGTCTAGTGAACTGTCTTTGATTTCTCCAAGACCAGGATTAACGATAATATTTTCTCCTTTCATGCCAAGTTTAACCGCTCCAACTATTTTGCTAACAGGCAATCCAGAAATCGCAATCGCGCTGGATGCACCAAGTATTGCAAGAATTGCAGGATCACAACTTGGATCGTAAGAAAGAACAGTTGAAACAACCTGAATTTCGTAGCCAAAATCTTTTGCAAACAAAGGTCTTATTGATCTATCGATCAATCTAGAAATCAAAACTTCTATGTCAGAAGGTTTGCCCTCACGTTTCATAAACCCACCAGGAATTTTTCCTGCAGCAGAAAACATTTCTTTATAGTGTACGGAAAGAGGTAAAAATCCTTGATTCTCAAGTTTTGCCTTAGCAAATACTACAGTAGTAAGCACGATTGTTTCTCCCATACGCGCAACCACAGCTCCATCTGCTTGTCTTGCAAGCTTGCCACTTTCTAAAGTTAGCTCTTTACCAAACCAGTCTATAGAACGACTGAAAGCTTTTTCACTCATTTGAGCATTCATATACAATTACTTACTACAATTATTAAAATATCCCTTAAAAAAATCACATCCAAATGCAGGGAAAACAACGGAAGGAACCCAAGGGCACAACCCAGAGGAACAAGGTGAAAACCTGTAAAGATGACTGTAAAGAAACGCAGAGCAACAAACACAACAGAAAAACCTGCGGCAACAAAGAAGGCCGTAATTCAACACCAATCCATTCATCATACAAGTGCTATTATATTCCATACTTTAAGAAATATCTATAATAAATCTCTTAATAAATACGCGTCCTTCCTATATAAAATCCGGCCCTTGTCTAAGTGCATTAAGATGTTCTATCAATTCTGTTTCTTTGAGAAGCAGTTCAACTCCAGAACCAAGATCACGTAACGTATAAGACCCAGTATCTCGCTCTTGAGATCCTATAAATAAGGCATATTTCGTACCACGACTATGAGCTTTCTTCATTCGTATCTTTACACTGCCTTCTGTCTCTAGTGTTACAGGCAAGTTCGCACAAAGACGCAACTTTTGAGCTATATAAATAGAGTCCCTCATATATTCACTACTGATCGGAGTCAAAACCACAGCAAACTCTTGCTTATTTTTACTCTCCATTAGCAAAGCCACTCTTTCAATACCTATTGCACATCCTACAGAGGGCAAATTTTGGTCAAACATCAATAAGGCAAGCCCATCGTACCGCCCTCCACCAGCAACAGCAGATTGAGAAGAAAGCGATTCGGCAGCAAATTCAAAAACAGTATGAGTATAATAATCTAGCCCTCTCACTAGTTTTGAATCTATCACATACTCGATTCCATAAAGATCCAAATATTCTTTTACCAAATTCCAGTGATTGTTAGCAGTATCTGTATAATAATCTTCTATAGAAGGAGCATCAGTTATGATGCGTTTATCTAAAGGATGTTTTGAATCTAATATACGCAAAGGATTTAATAAAATTTTTTCTCTACTACTCTCAGATAATTCAGATTCACGCTGTTGAAAATAGATAATCAAAGCGTTCCTATAGGCAAACCTAGATTCTTTACACCCTAAAGAATTGAGTCTCAAATTGACTCTGTCTAATACGCCCAAATCTTGCAAAATATCCCAAACCATTTTAATCATCTCAGCATCTGAGAAAGGGCAGGAGACTCCAATGTGTTCAAAATTATATTGACTAAATTGCCTTTGACGACCTGCTTGAGGCCTATCGTAACGAAATACGGGCCCTGAGGAGCACAACCTTATAGGCAAAACGCAATTTTTTGCATTCACAACAGCTCTCATAACCCCCGCTGTGAACTCAGGACGCAAAGTTACACTTGATCCAGAACGATCCAAAAAAGTATACATCTCTTTGTTTACAAGGTCGGATTCTAACCCCAAAGCTCTAGAAAAGATCTCGCTGTATTCAATTATCGGAACACTGCATTGTTCAAAACCATAAAGGTTTGATACGCACGCAGCTGCACTAATTATATCCTCATGTACCTTTAATTGCTCTTTAAAAAGATCTTTAGTACCTCTAACAGATCTAGTCATGACCTTATAGATCTAGGACGAAAAAATGCATATGTCCAATAAAACACAAAAAAGGCAATTAGCCAATATACAGATATTTTCCAGTACGCAACCTCAGATTGGACAACCTGTTGATATATCAAATACAAGGAAAAGGAAACTCCTGTTAAAACAAATACATTTACCCAAGGACATTTAAATTTCCTCTCTAACTCAGGATGAAATCGCCTAAAGAATAAAACCAACAGCATAGCAATAGTATAGTCACCAAGAGCTCCTATACTTGCAGTTTGAGCAAGCGCTGCAAAATTCATCACGCCCGCTAATACTGCAAAAAGGAATGTACAAAAAATAATTCCGTATATAGGTTTGCCCGTTGTAGGGCTTAAACGTTGAAAAAACTCAGGCAGTAAACCGTCTCTAGAGACAATCACGAAAACTCTCGCAATAGCCTGAAGCATCAGCATCAAAACAGCAATTATAGAAAGCATGATTCCATAAGAAAGCAATTTTCCACCATAATTTGATCCTTTACCCCAAAGCGCTCGAATCAAAGCATCAGGACTATTTAATTCACTATAATGGACGAGTCCTACAGCAAGAACAGCAACAACCACATAAATTAAAAGAGTCAAGCTCACAGAACCTATAATTCCAAGCGTAATGTCTCTTGATGGATTACGACAAGAACTAGCAAAAGTAGGAATTACGCTAAATCCAGAAAATGCAGCAAATAAAATCGCACCTCCGGCAAATATTTTTCCTGCACCAAAATGCATAAAAGGCTTGAGATTTTCTAAATCAAAATGAGGAGCAGCCAAAATGACAAACAAAGTCACAGTCAATATTTTGACAAAAACTAAAATTGTGTTTAATAAATTTTTGCCCTCTGCGCCCAAAAGAGTCAAAAACCCAAAAAAGATCGCAACGATGCTTGCCGGCAAGTTGACTATTCCTCCATCAAATGGCCCAGAAAGATATTGAGGAGCAAATGTAATATGCAAAGATTGCTCCAGAGACGAAACCAAGTAAGAACTTATCGCAGAAGCAGCAAAAACACCTCCAAAAATCAGCTCCAAGGTCAAAACACCAAGAGCCATCCAAGCAAATAATTCTCCAAATGCAATTTGTGTGTAACTATAAATGCTACCAGAAGTAGGTATCGCTGAAGCAAGCTCAGCATAAGGCAAAGCTATCACCATAGTTGCCATACCCGCAATAATATAAGATATCACAACTGCGGGCCCAGAAAAATTAGCAGCAATGGTACCAGTCAAGGTAAACACACCTCCACCCACCATTGCGCCAAGACCTACAACGATCAAGTCCATGACTTTCAAATTAGCAATTTTTTCAGATCTTGCAAAATTAAGAACTGAAGACAAAGGCTTCCTGGATCTAAACCACATAATGTTAAACTAATGCGTTACAAATGAAAAAGAATTATGCGCAAACTGTCATATGGTCAGGAGCCAAACAACTCGAACTAGAAAGTAGCGCCGGAATTTTAACTGCAAAGGAAAAAATTAGCAAACCATATACCTATTTCAACTCATCTTTAGCGATCCATCCTCCCCCCAGCAATCTTGAACCATCATAAAACACACAGGCTTGACCAGGAGTCACAGATTTTTCTGGACTAAAGAGATCTATTATAACCTCTCCTTGAGCATCGCCTTTATACAATTTTGCAGAAACTGGCATACAAGTAGAGCGAATTTTGACCTGTACTTCTAAAGAGTCCCCAAAATCAGTCTTCATGCCAAGAAAATTTGTGTTTTTTACTACAAATTTAGAATTATAAAGACAACTTTGTGGACCCACATACAATACATTATTTAGAGGGTCGATTTTAATCACATACAAAGGCTCTTTAAAAGCAAGGCCAATGCCTCGTCTTTGACCAATCGTATATCCTATGATTCCCTTATGCTCTCCTAACGTGTATCCATCAACATGCATTATTATTCCGGGCCTGAGGGAATTAGGACGCATCTTTTCTATCAAAGATGCGTAAGATCCAGTAACAAAGCATATATCTTGGCTGTCTGGCTTATCTGCTATTTCTAATCCAAGCCTGGATGCGTGTTGCCTGGTTTGGGCTTTGTCAAGATTACCCAGTGGAAATTCTAAATATTCTAGCTGATCGTCAGTTGTGCCAAACAAAAAATAGCTTTGATCCTTTGCATGATCTTTTGCCTTGTGCATCTCAAAACCAAACTCTCCTTTCACCTTAGAGACATAATGCCCAGTAGCTAAACAATCAGCCTTTAAATTTTTTGCCACTTGTAGCAAATCTTTAAATTTTACCGACTGATTACATCTAATACAGGGAGTAGGGGTCTCTCCTTCTAGATAGGTGTCGATAAAATCCTCAATGACTGCAGATCTAAATTTACTCTCATAATCAAGCACGTAATGCGCAATGCCTATGCGATTTGCAACCATTTTTGCATCATATACATCAATGCCCGCACAACATGCTCCTTTTTTGCCAGATACCATGCCCGCATCATACAGTTGCAAGGTAATACCAATCACTTTGTACCCAGCCTCGCAAAGTAATGCAGCTACAGTTGAACTGTCAACACCTCCAGACATTGCAACTGCAACAGTGATTTCTTTAGGGGGCTTATCAAATATCTTGGCAAGCATACAACGCTTAATTAAGTTAATTGCTTATTTAATAATGCAAAGGGAATTGATTGCAAAGATCCGCCACTCTAGTTTTGATAGATACTAAAAATTCAGTACTAGGATTTATTCCAGCATCCAACACATCACTAATCAAATGAGCTATCTTTGTAAATTCTCTTTCTTTCATGCCTCTTGTAGTACATGCAGGACTTCCAAGCCTAATGCCAGAACCAATAGAGGCAGGTCTGGAATCAAATGGAACATTGTTTTTATTGCAAGTGATGCCAACTGATTCAAGAAGATTGCAAGCTTCCAGGCCGTTTAATCGTTTGAGTTTTATCATCAACAAATGAGTATCCGTGCCCCCAGTCAGTACCTCATACCCTCTGTTTTGCAACTCATTAGACAAAGTCTTAGCATTTTCAAGTACCTGAGCTATATACTCCTTAAAAGAGGGTTGCAAAGCCTCTAAAAAGGCCACTGCTTTTGCAGCAATCACATGCATCAAAGGGCCTCCTTGTATACCAGGAAAAACCGCAGAATTAACTTGTTTGGCAATTTCATCAGAGTTAGTCAAAATTATACCACCCCTTGGCCCTCTTAATGTCTTATGAGTAGTAGAGGTAATCACGTCTGCGTAAGGTACGGGACTTTGATGATATCCTGCGACAATAAGACCTGCAATATGAGCCACATCTGCTAATAAATAGGCACCTACTTTTTTTGATATTTCTTTAAATAAAGCAAAATCTATATTTCTAGAGTATGCAGAACATCCAGCTATAATAAGCTTTGGAAGGTGCTGCTCTGCAAGCTTTAAGACCGATTCATAGTCTAAAGTATAATCTTGAGGGTTTACTCCGTAAGAGACAACCTTAAACCACTTTCCAGCCAGAGAAACTTTATGTCCATGAGATAAATGCCCTCCATCGTTTAAAGACATACTTAAAATAGTATCTCCCGGATTTAAGAGCGCAAGTAAAGCTGCTTGATTTGCCTGAGAACCAGAATGGGGTTGAACATTTGCGTGCTTGACGTCAAAAAGTTTTTTCAGTCTTTGTATTGCAATTTCTTCTACCTGATCTACAAACTCGCATCCCCCATAATACCGCTTTCCCGGATAACCTTCGGCATACTTGTTCGTAAGAACAGAGCCTTGAGCCAGCAACACATCTTTACTTGCAAAATTCTCTGAAGCAATCAACTCTATGTGACTGTTTTGCCTACTAGACTCTTGCGCAATGCAGGCAAATATCTCCGAGTCCCGAATTAAAACCATACACAAATTCTTAAAATTACAGTTTTGAATTGAACTACTTATATGATGTGCGCAACTAGAGTGCATTGCAATAAGCAATATTTTTGAGTAGAAAATCTTTTGCTATTTGGAGGCCCTTAAGATCTATAGAGTGAGCCAAATGTGCAATTGCATGAGCTTCTACTTTACACCCTAAAGCGTTAATCTTTTCACTCGAGATCTTTAGTTGATTAAAAGGCACAATTTGATCTTCTTCGCCATGAATAAGGCATATTGGAGTATGTTTTTGAATGCAATGCTCCTCTGCGGAAATTAACGTTCCAGCAAAACTTATAGAGCATCCAAACCGATCCTTTGCAGATAAAGCTAAATCAATTGCAACCATTCCTCCTTGAGAAAAACCAATGATACACACCTGACTGTTGGACAGCCCTAACAACTCTCGCTTTTTATCTATCAAAGCTAAAATTGCTTTTCTTGCATTAGCCATGCCAAGCTGCATTTTCTTGACCTCATCACCAACATAGTCAAACCATTGATATCCAGAATAAGGCATAGGCTCTATCGCGTTTGGAGCAAACCAATAAGCATAAGGAATACCTTCTCTAAGGTAGGGCACAAGACTTATTAAATCGTCTCCAGAAGAACCGTATCCATGAAGAAGTACAACCAAAGTAGTACACGGATCCGAAAGGTTGCAAATCTCAAAACCAAGTTCAGAAGCAATAATCTCAGAAGTTTTGTTTATAGTATTCACAGTAATCTCTAATTATACATTTATTACATAAGGGTTTACGGGCTTTGCAAATATACCTGCCGTGCAGTACAAACCAATTACTCACTCTACTTAAATATTGGCTAGGAACATGTGTTAATAACTCTTTTTCAACACCTAAAACTGAGTTAGATTTTGCAAGACCCAACCTTTTAGAAACTCGAAATACATGAGTATCTACTGGAATTGCATCTGCTCCAAAAACTGTATTTAAAAATACATTTGCAGTTTTTCTTCCAACTCCGGGCAAAGATACGAGAGATTCAAAATCCTCTGGAACATTGCTTTGGTATTTTTCAATTAAAATCTTAGATGTTAAAATAATATTTTTGGCCTTAGTAGGATAAAGACCAATAGTTTTTACATAGCTCTTTAAACCCTCAAGCCCAAGATCAACAATGTCCTGAGGGGATGTACAAACCTGAAAAAGTGGTCCAGTAGCTTTATTCACTCCAACATCCGTAGCCCTTGCAGACAGAATAATTGCTACCAGTAAAGTAAAGTTATTCAAATACTCTAGCTCTACGCTCGGAATACTATTATTATTTTCTAATGCGTAAAATAGAGGTCCTATATATTCTTTCTGGTACACCTAAAATCAAGATTATAACAAGATACGTAAACAGCTTACTAGGGTATTATCTCTTGCAACAAAGATTAAATCCAGTTAAGAATTTTTGAAATAAAACAATTCGTTTATAAAATACTATTGTATGAACAGTAATTTAGAGACAGTCTTTGACTTTATTAAAACGACCTTAGACAATAACAAGGTTGTACTATTTATGAAGGGCAGCAAAAAATTTCCTCAATGTGGTTTTTCTGCTCAAGTAGTATCAATCTTGCAATTGCATGGGATAACATTCCTTGATGTAGATATTTTTGCAGTAGAAGGACTGAGAGAGGGAATCAAAGAATTTTCAAGTTGGCCAACAATTCCTCAATTGTATGTAAATAGCAAATTCATAGGTGGAGCAGACATAGTAAGAGATCTACACCAATCCAATGAATTATTAGATGCTCTAAAATAGCCACAAAAGAAGCTATAGGCTAATTGAGATTTAGAAGGCTGTACAACCAGAAATCAAATATTTATACTGAATCAATCAACAAGAAATTTAAACCCAGATGACTCAAAGCCATTTTCTTCAAATCTCTTATAAAGCCCTATACTTAATATTAACTTTAACCCTGAGTTCTTGCGCTGGTCCAAAACCAGCATTTCCAGAAAATAATGCCTCTCTAAAAACATTTTCATATATTCCAAAACCTGCCGAACTTAGAATCAAAGATTTGCAAAACAAAGGCACCCCAATAGCATCTCAAAGTAGTAAAAGCACTAACATCCCTCAAGTCGTACAAAATGAAAATCGTGTCAAACCTTTAGAGCAAGATACCCAAGTCCAAGTCACCCAATCTTTTGATTCAAAAGAACGATTGCTTTGGCCAGTAAAAGGCAAAGTCGTTATCACGTTTAGCGAGCAAGTAGCACAAAAAAAAATAGTCCCAGGAATACATATTCTTGCTTACAAAAATTGTCCCGTAAGAGCGGCTGAATCAGGAGTAGTGCAATATTCGGGCAAGTACACAAGCTCAATGAATATAGTGGTTATCAACTCTTATCCTCACACTAAAATAGTTTACGGTTATCTAGGGGGAGATATGCCAAAAAGAGGAGACAAGATATCTGCTGGCCAGATTATAGGTTACGTCATAGGCAAAGAAGAAAGACCTGTTTTATATTTTGCAGTAAGGAAGAACAATATGATTGTAGATCCCTTAAAATACCTACAATAAAACCCTAGAACCATGATTATACCTTTTACCAAAATGCATGGCTTGGGCAATGACTTCGTCATGGTAGACACAAAAGACATTAAAGAAGTAAGTAACTTACAAAATCTTGCAAAAGCACTCGCTGAAAGAAGATTAGGAATCGGATGCGATCAAGCCATATTCTTCACTCAAATCACAAAAAATCATTATTTAATGGTGATATATAATACAGATGGCTCTGCTGCAAAGGCTTGTGGCAATGCAACAAGATGCCTAGCGTTACTGATTTACCAGGCAACACAAGTAAAAGACCTTTTCATAGAAATCAGAGATAGAAAATTGCGGTGCACAGTAGAATACTCTGAAGATATTAGCGTCAATATGGGTAATGCATCTTTTTCGCAAAGCTGGATGCCACTTCAAAATAGTATTTGGGAACTATCTAATACCTACAAGCTTAACCCTAGAGAATTAATCTGTGTTGACGTTGGCAATCCTCATTTAGTGATTTTTCATGACACTTTGTCTGCACAAGAAATGGAATTTTTGGGTAAAAAGCTTGGCTCCCACGATCTCTTTCCGGACGGAGTCAATGTAAATTTCGTCAACATCATTAATGCCAGTTTATACCTAACGGTTTGGGAAAGAGGTGTAGGTATTTCCTTAGCATGTGGAAGTGGAGCTTGCGCTAGCTTTGCAGCTGCATACAAACTCGGCTTCGTACAAGAACGTCAAGCACTAGTACATTTAAAACTAGGAAATCTGCAAATGAAATTGGAAGGCAATGACATTATAATGAAGGGCCCTGCAACTAAAGTTGCAACCGGAGACTATATATATCAGATCTAAAATAAACCTTTTTCTAAAAAACTAATTAATGCAAGATTCTCGCGCGGATGAGTTTAGCAATCAAGTCATTACATTTGGATGCAGGCTCAATGCATATGAAAGTGAAGTGATTAGATCGAACCTTGCAAAAGCAAAAGCAACAAATTGCATAGTAATCAACACCTGCTCTGTAACTCAAGAAGCTATTAAAAAAGCTAAGCAAGAAGTGCGTGCTCAAAAAAGAAAAAATCCTTTATCTAAAATAATAGTTACGGGTTGTGCAGCTCAAATAAACCCCGGCATATTTTCTATAATGCCAGAAGTTGACCAGATCATTGGAAATGAAGAAAAATTGCACCATGCAAATTATCAAACTGCAGAAAAAATTCTAGTCAACGACATCATGTCTGTGAAAGAAACTGCACAACATCTTGTATCTCACTTTGAACATACAACCAGGGCATTTCTACAGATTCAAAATGGATGCAATCACAGATGTACCTTTTGCACCATACCTTACGGACGAGGAAACAATAGGTCTGTACCAGTTGGGGCAATCATCAATCAGGTGATGCACCTAGTGGAGGCCGGCTACAAAGAAGTAGTGCTCACTGGAGTAGACATCACCGATTATGGATTAGATTTACCCAATAAACCAACATTAGGACAAGTAACAAATAGAATTTTAAATTTAGTGCCAGACTTACAAAGACTGCGCCTTTCTTCAATTGACGTTGCAGAAGTTGATACAGAGTTATTGGAATTAATAATGCATCATCCAAGACTTATGCCGCATCTACATATAAGCCTGCAATCAGGAGATAATATGATTTTAAAAAGAATGAAACGAAGACACAATAGAGAGCAGGTAATTGCTTTTTGTCACAATGTGCGTTCAGCAAGGTCCGAAATAGCTTTTGGAGCAGATATAATAGCAGGATTTCCCACAGAAACAGATCAAATGTTTGAAAACACAAAAAATCTCATCAAAGAAGCAGGGCTTCAATATTTACATGTATTTCCTTATTCTGCCCATCCAAACACGCCTGCGTCGAAAATGCCACAAATAGAAAATAAAATCAAAAAAGAAAGGGCGCAAATTTTAGTACAAGAAGGAAAAGAGCAACTAAACACATTTCTACAAAACAACATGGGCAAGTATGGCAAATTGCTCACAGAAAAAGGCAATGTTGGGCATACAGAAAACTTTATACTTGCCAAAATTCACAATATTGAAGTTGAACCCGGATCAATTGTCTTGGCAAAATTGGAAACAGTACAAGACGGAAAAATGATTGCAACAGCAATCTAAGCTACTCCCATAGACACCACTTCTTCTCGTAATACCCAAATGACAAATCAAAAGAATAAAATTGCAATAGTTGGAGCAGGAGCATGGGGCACAGCAATTGGAGTGCAGCTTTGCAAAAATCAAGATCTCGTATTAGCCCATGCTCTAGAAGAATCCATTTGTAAGCAAATGAATCAACACAGGCTTCACGTAGCACTTCCTGGCATTACTTTGCCAAACAATCTGCGTGCAACGCTAGATCTTCAGGATTTACTCGATTATCAATATCTTTTAATCGCAGTGCCTTCTGCTTCCCTGCTTCATGTACTAGAACAGATTGCGCGTGTAATAAAAAGCACCGAAATCAAACTCATTATTGCAACTAAAGGATTAGATGAGGACGGCATTTTACTCTCCGACAAGATACCATCAGTTATCAACTTGCCATTTGCCTTTCTTGCAGGTCCAAATTTAGCTTTGGAAGTCGCACAAAACGTACCCACCACTACAATGATAGGAGCAACAGACCACAACCTAGCAAAAATAATAGCTCAAGCTATCTCAACAGATACATTTAAAGCATTTCCAACTCAATCTATCATAGAATTACAAATAGCAAGTGCCATCAAAAATGTTGCAGCTATAGTTGCTGGCATATTAGAAGGACTGTTATATGGAGAAAATACCAGAGCATGGGCTTTTTCCTTAGCCTTAAAAGAGATTGCAGAGCTTAGTCATGCAATGCAAGCAAACACCAAAAATACAACAATAGAGGCAATCATAAACCCAGCAGTAGCAGGGGACCTAGCCCTATGCTTTTACTCAAAGAATTCTCGCAATAACGCATTTGGCAAGATACTTGCACAAACCCCTGCGGCAGAAAGAAAAAATTTACTCCGTACCTATCCGGTTTTAGTTGAAGGAATGCAGAATTGTCCGATACTTTGGAAGTTATCTACAAAATATAAAGTTGACACGCAAATTGTGTCTGTATTGTACAATATCCTAGAAAATCCAGAAACTTTGGAAAATCAAATTTCAGCTATATTTTGACCAATACTGCCTCCAAGTTTATCTAAAATAGAATTGACTAGCGAAGGATTAAGATCAAAAGCTGCAGAAATATTGGTAAATTCATTAATTACCACTTTTATTGGAGCGCTATTTTTGTAAAGAATTTCACAAGCTCCAACTCTGATGATAGAAAGGCTCAAAAGCTCTGTATCACTATGCAACATCTCTTCTAAACGTTTATCTATCAAGGACAAATGCTTGAAAGTTAGATTACTTAGATCGAGAAAATAATTCTTGTGTATAACAATCTTATTTCCACGAAAGTCCTCAGACACTGCAGAGTCGCAGTAATAAGAGAGCATAACGTCAATAATATTACGAAAGTTTTTCGTCCTTTCTTCGTATTCGTACAAAAATAAAGCTTGCACACAGGCAAGTCTTGCAATTGTTTTGCCATTGATCATTGGACAATTTTCAAAATTAGCAATTTATAAATGCTTAAAAGTTATCGCTCTACTAAAAAGCTTTAACGCAGCAGAAAGTATTAATTTGTAGGGCAAGCATTCAGATACTTTCACTTTATCTAAAAATGTATTTAATGCGACACATAATGGATGTAATTGCTCAAGACACAACTCCAAATCCGTCTGCTCAGCATCATATAGTTCTAAAGACCTAAGAACTTGCACTATCTCGCCTTTTTTTAACTCCTCGGAGTATCGATCACCAAAGGTCGCAATGAAAAACTCAGAAATAGAGAGACCTGGCTTAACAATATATGTATCAAGCCCAGGCTCTTGACTCACGAAATTAAAAATACGCTTAAAGACTTGAGCAACAAACTCATAAATCGCTCCCTGAGTAAATTTCTTCACAACAAGGCATTTGTTATATGAAGTAGCTATTTCGTATATAGGAGAATCTATTACAGAGTTAACAATATTCGTATCAAACTCAGCATTTAACAAATTCTTATGTCGCAACTTAATAAAGGTTAAGATTTCTCTCACAAGATCTTCTTTGTTATAGTCCGTAATTTTATAAAGTTTGACAGATTGATGAACCAAGTCGCACAAATTTACTTTAGGGGCAAAATTTTCGGCAGAAAAAATCCGTATGATACCTAAAGCAAGTCTTCTAAGACCGTAGGGGTCTTTATTGCCCGTAGCCCTCTCTCCGGCTAAATACATGCCCACCAAGCTGTCTATCTTGTCAATCAAAGATAATTTGAGACCCAAAGAGGTCTTAGGCAGATCATCCTTAATACCAGCAGGTAGATAGTGTTCTCTGATAGCAAGAGCAATATCCAGATCATACCCGGCATTGAGTGCATAATAATATCCCATATAGCCCTGCAAAACTGGCAAATCCGCCACTACGTCGCCAGCTAAATCACACTTACACAATTTTGCCGCAAGGGCAAAGTTACTCTGCAATATTGGGTCTAAGTCAAACATCTCTGTAAGAGCTTCAAGCCTTGTGGCTTTATCTTGTACCGATCCAAGTTTTGCATGAAATGCGATACGTTCTAGCTGTTCGTACCTTTGCTGAATTGGCACTGCTAAATCTTGCTCATAAAGAAAGTAAGCGTCTGCAAGCCTTGCCTTCAAAACACGCTCATTTCCGAACTTAACAGCTTCATGTGGATCGCCATTACCTACAGACAAAAAATAAGGAGCTAAATTGCCATTACTTTTCTCATATGTAGGAAAGTACTTTTGATGTACTCGCATCACAGTAGTGATAATCTCCTCTGGCAAAGACATATACATTGCAGGTATTGTGCCCAACATGACAAAAGGCAATTCAACAGTACCTACTACATCTACGAGCAAATCTGAGCAAAGTTCCTCTTTGAGACCTAATTCATGCAACAGCCTCATTGCCTGATCTCTTATATTTTCACTGCGCTCTTTTTGATCCAATATTACGCCATTATTCCTCAGTGCCAGCAAATATTCTTGCCAATTATTGACTTTAATCTCTGAAAACAATAATGGCTCTCTATCTATTTTTTTAGACAAAAATTTGTGCCCAAAAGTAACGTTGTTGGTTTTTAAATCGTGGCAGGAAAATTGCAATATTTTGCCGTCAAAAAGGCACAATATGTTACGCAAAGGACGAGGCCACAAATAATTATTTTCACCCCACCTCATAGATTTATTCCATACATAGCCAGAAAGCACTTGGGCAATGATGGGCGCCAAAAGCTCAGCACATTCCTTTTTAAGGCAGGATTTGGAATACCAATAATATTGACCCTCTTGAATCAAAGAGCAAAACTCAATTCCATTTTTGTTGCAAAATCCATCAATTGCCTCCTCAGAGGTGCCAATTTTAGGACCTTTAATCATCTTAGGTTCTTCTATGACATGCACAGGCAGACCTGTACAATAAACAACAATTCTGCAAGGCCCACAAAATACTTGGCAAGTCTTAAATGCTATTGAGTGCTTTTGCAATGCTGCGCAAAAAAAAGCACTAAAATTCAAATCAGCACAAATTTGGGCAGAAACAGGCAATTCTTCCGAATAAAGCTCTAAAACTAAATCAGCCATTTTTCATGAATATTTTTTTACAAGGACAGCACAGCACATTTTGGCCAAATCCTTTATTTTATTAATCATTTTCCCCCTTTCAACTACACTAAGGGCGCCCCGCGCATCAAGCAAATTAAATAAATGACTAGATTTGATGCAAAAGTCGTACGCAACATAAGGAAGTCCCTCATCTGTTAACCTTGAACATTGTATAGCACAGTCCTCAAAATGCCGTTTCAAAGTTGCAACATCTGCAAATTTGGTATTGAAATGAGAAAATTCCTCCTCGGACAAAAAATCGATATCTTTATATAATACAGCCCCTCCTTGAGGACTATAACTCCACACTACCTCAGCAATTGAATCAACGCCTTGTACATACATTGCAACTCTTTCAAGACCATAAGTAATTTCCCCCAAAGGTGGTCTACATACCTGACCAGCAACCTGCTGCATATATGTAAATTGGCTTATCTCCATTCCGTTACACTGAACTTCCCATCCAAGACCAGACGCTCCTAAAGTTGGAGATTCCCAGTCATCTTCGATAAAGCGAATATCACTATTTTCATCAACACCAATCACTTTGAGACTTTGCAAATACATTTCTTGCATATTTGACGGAGTAGGTTTTAGCAATACCTGAAATTGGTAATAGTGCTGCAGCCTATTAGGGTGTTGTGCAAACCTACTATCTGTTGGCCTACGAGAAGGCTGAACGTAAGCTACATACCAAAAGTCTTTTTTTATCATAGAGGACAAAACAGTAGCTGGATGAAAAGTTCCCGCACCCATTTCAAGATCATAAGGTTGCAATATAACACACCCTCTATCGGACCAAAAACTCTGAAGCCTCAATATAATGTTTTGAAAAGATAGTTTTTTCATGAAACGGAAAGAGTTTACTTTGCTTGCTTGGTTTTATTAAACAAAAACCTCATAATATCTCCATCTTGTACTACGTATTCCTTACCTTCTGAGCGAAACTTGGTACGATTGCCATACGTAACGTAATCCTGATAAGAAGCAACTTCAGCTTTAATAAAGCCATCTTCAAAATCAGAGTGTATTATGCCAGCAGCCTGAGGTGCTTTCGTGCCCTTTTTAATTGTCCACATTCTGGTTTCATTCTCGCCCACGGTAAAGTAGCTCTCTAATCCCAAAACATCATAAGCTCTTCTGACCACTTTGCTTATACCACTTTCAACAGCGCCCAATGCAGATAAAAACTCCTGTTTTTCTTCTGCGCAAGTTAAAACAGAAATTTCAGACTCTATTTTGGCAGACAAATAAAACGCAAAACATCCTCTAGAGGCCGCCAAGTCAAATACTGTCTGAGAATAGTGGTTACCACTTGTAATATTTTGCTCTGGTACATTACACACGTACATCACTGGTTTGCTAGTAATGAGATTCATCTCTTTGATTTCTTTTTCTCTGTATAAAAGATCGGTGTGACTACTTGCACACTTGCCAGACTCTAAAAGCTTCATCAAGTCTAGAGCAAAGTCACGCAACTCAACAAATACCTTATCTCCACATCTTGCCTTTCTCTCATAATTAGCAATGTGTTTTTCCAAAACACTCATATCCGAAAGGATGAGTTCATTTTCTACAGTTATAATGTCATTTACAGGATCAACTTGACCATTGACATGCGAAACGTCAGGGTCATCAAAACACCTAACCACATGTAAAACAGCATCTACTTCTCGTATGTGAGATAAAAATTTGTTACCAAGCCCTTCTCCTTTGCTAGCGCCCGCAACAAGACCTGCAATGTCAACAAATTCAATAAAAGTTGGTACAATTTTTACAGAAGAAGCTAAGGTTGCCAATGTATTCAACCGAACATCTTCTACCTTTACCATAGCGTTATTAGGCTCTATGGTGCAAAAAGGGTAATTTGCAGCTTCCGCACTAGCAGTTTCAGTAACTGCATTAAAAAAGGTTGATTTTCCAACATTTGGAAGACCTACGATTCCACATTTAAGACCCATAAATTAACTCTTGCCTTGTGTTATAATAAAGTTACAAAAAATCTCTCTACAAAGATCCATTGTTTTTGCTACTTGATGTGATTCAGCATCAGAAAATCTTCCAAGTACATAATCGAGTACTGCAATTTCTGGAACAGGCCTGCCAATTCCAAAACGCATTCGCCAATAATTGTTGCCTATTGCAGAATCTATAGATTTGATGCCGTTATGACCAGCAGAACCACCTCCAAACTTGATTCTAACACTGCTTAAAGGCAAATCCAAATCGTCATGTATAACAAGCAAATTTTCATTAGGTATCTTGTAGTATTTCATTGCGCTAGAAACGGCCAATCCCGAGTTATTCATAAAAGTTGTGGGTTTCATAAACAAAATATCGACTCCATTAATACAATGCTTAACAAATTGGGCATGCAAATTTTTGGATGCCTTAAATCCAAAATCATATACACAGGACAAATGATCCAAAAATAAAAAGCCCGCATTGTGCCTGGTGTTACAGTATTTTTCTCCTACATTGCCAAGGCCACAAACAAAAATCATTAAAGTGTCACCAAAAAATTTACTTGACCAATAATCGGATACAATTATTTGCTAAAATACGCTCCGAATTCTATACTGAATGACTTCAAAAAGCATTTGGCATTTTGTCACATAAAGTTGTCCTTATTTTTTCATGATTACAATCTCTTTAGAAAGTCAAAAAAATGCAACCTTTCCTAAAGGCACTTCAGGCATAGACATAGTCAAGGCATTAGAGATTAAAGAAGCAATAGCAATTCTTGCAAACGAAACATTGCAGGATCTATGCGATCCAATTACTTCAGATACAGAAGTTAAGGTTATCACCTATAAAGACCCGCAAGCATTAGAAATCATCAGACATGATGCTGCCCATTTACTAGCACAAGCGGTACAAAAAATGTACCCAGATGCTAAAATTGCAATCGGCCCCGTAACTCAAAATGGATTTTATTACGACATTGACCTAAACACTCCCATTACAGAAAAAGATCTTTCTCTTATAGAAAAAGAGATGAAGCATCTTGCCTCTAAAAATGAAGAAATAAAAAAAATAGTCCTGTCACGCGAGCAAGCCCTGGAACTTTTTGCTCATGAACAGTACAAAATCGATATCATATCCTCGATACCAAAAGAAGATATAATCACCTGCTATCAGCAAGGAGATTTTATAGATCTTTGCAAAGGGCCTCATGGACCAAACACTTCTTACCTAAAATATTTTAAGTTATTAAAAATTTCTGGAGCTTATTGGAAGGGAGACAGCAACAATAAATCTCTACAACGTATATATGGAACAGCATGGGCTTGTGAACAAGATCTAAAAGATCATTTGCAAATGCTTTTAGAAGCAGAAAAAAGAGATCATAGAAAGCTAGGAAAAATTTTGGATTTGTTTCACTTTGAAGAGGATATGCCTGGAATGGTATTTTGGCATCCAAAAGGTTTTAAAATTCTGGATGTATTGCAAAAATACATCCAAAAAAAACAAGAGCTTCAAGGTTATCAACAAGTTCAAACGCCCATTTTATGTTCAAATAAACTTTGGGAAAAATCTGGTCATCTTGAAAAGTTTAGACAAGACATGTTCGTGTTCGCCGAAGATGAAAAATCTTTAAAGCCCATGAGCTGTCCATGTCACATTCAAATTTTTAATCATAGTCTAAAAAGTTACAAAGATTTGCCGATTAAAATGGCCGAATTTGGCACATGTCATAGAAATGAGGCCTCGGGCGGTTTACACGGGCTCATGAGGGTCAAAAGTTTTATTCAAGATGATGGCCACATATTTTGCACTCAGGATCAAATTACTCACGAAACTGTGCAATTTTGCGCGCTACTCAAAGAAGTCTACAAAGATTTAGGATTTAATGAAATTTCTCTTAAATTTGCTGATCGCCCAAATATCAGAGCCGGATCTGATCAAACTTGGAACGATGCAGAAGAAGCTCTCATGAAAGCTCTAAAAACCACTCATATAGACTATAGCGTGTCAAAAGGAGAGGGTGCATTTTATGGACCAAAGCTTGAATTTCACTTAAAAGATGCTATTGGGCGTAGCTGGCAATGCGGAACCCTGCAGCTAGATTTTGTTTTGCCCCAACGTCTAGATGCCTATTACATAAACCAAGAAGGTCAAAAACAACACCCAGTGGTTATACATAGAGCTATACTTGGAACTTTTGAAAGATTCATAGGCATCTTGATAGAACATCACAAAGGTCATTTGCCCGTTTGGATTGCTCCAATACAAGTAGCAATTGCAACAGTTGTATCAGAATGCTCTGGTTATGCTCTGAATATTTATGAAAAATTACTCTCAGAAGGAATCAGAGCCGTTTTATGCGTAGAAAATGACACAATAGGATATAAAATAAGACAATTAGCGATGCAAAAAGTTCCTTACACATTGATCATAGGAAAACAAGAAGTAGAAAGCCAAAGCATTAGCGTCAGAACTAGCGACAACAACTCAAAAACGATTGTGCTAGAAGATCTTATAACAGAAATCAAGCTCTCTTCTCCTTTGCGTGCTAACAACGCCTCTTAGGCAATTGCACATTCAAATGATGCATAAAGGCCTAGTTTGGGGGGTATTGCGCTTTAGAATCCGAGGACATATAATGCATTGTTGAATTTCAGCATCATTCAAGGTAGACAAAGCTGCTTCGTGCAAGTCACTCGTCTTTGTTTGATAGGCGTGAAATATTTTATTCAATATAAATATAATATTGAGGTTACTTGGTTATTCAAAAGTCTTCTAAAGGTTTTTTTAGATCTAACGAGGAAATTACAGCTCCAGAAGTAAGACTCATAGACCAAGACGGATCTATGATCGGAGTTGTGACGATTTTCAAGGCAATGCAAATAGCTCTAGAGCAGGGTCTTGATCTTGTAGAGGTCTCTCCTCAAGCAGCTCCCCCTGTATGTAAAATTACCAATGCTGGAAAATTAAAATACGAAAGCCGAAAACAGGTACAGTCAGCTAGAAAAAATCAAAAAAAGGTACAGCTGAAGGAAATCAATTTGAGGCCCTGTATAGGAGAAAATGATCTTATGATTAAGGTCAATAACATCATAAAGTTCATAACTGAAGGGAATCAAGTTAAAATATGCGTAAAGTTTAGAGGGAGAGAAATCACCCATAGCGAACAAGGCATAGAATTACTAGACAAAATCTGGCTTCATGTGGCAGAAATAGCTGTAAAAGAGTCCGAACCAAAGCTGGAAGGCAAACAAATGATTATGAGGATAGGGCCAAATAAATCCACTCCTCATTAGTGTGCAGCTAGCGCTAACAATAATTTTTAGAAGCATTTATCACTTTCTAACTTCTAAAACTTGGCTGATTACTGTAGGGATTTTAATAACCCTGAATGGCTTTTTGTTACTCGCAGCCGGAGGAATTGCAAATGATAAAGATAAAGAGTTACTCATAATAAAAGACCTAGAAAACAGGGGCTTAATAGAAAATCTCCCAAATGAAATATCTGATTCCGTAAGATTAGAAATAAAATTTTGGCAGGAAGCACAACATCCAAAAGCTTCCTCAGCTTCAGATCAATTAGGGCAATATATTGCGGAATTAGACGAAAACTGTAAATGCTTTTACTGGTTCCATTATTGTTTCATACGTATCTTTCTTTTCAGTTTTGCACTAAAAATACTGAGAATATGTATTGCACGCATTACTAGGTAATAAACTCTATGTGCGCAAGATCCTGGGTTTTTTGTCCATTCAGTCACAGGAACCAAAGTCATGATGATCCAGAAACTTATTGGCAAAGTCCCAAACTTTTGCTGTTTCGCATTTAAAATGTTTTTTGGCATTTTTTGTTCAAAATTGGGTCTTTTGACCTCAATCCTTGCATTCTTCCTTTGCTTGGGCGCAGGGCTGATAGAATGCGATATAGAAAAAAGATCAACAAATGCGTTACCAATAGTAGAGAAGTTAGAAGCTAAAGGTCTTTTAGAAAATCCTCCAATTGAGACTCCCGAATGGATAAAAGAAGAAATAAAGTTTGCAAAAAATTCCCAAGGAATCAGAGAGCAAATTCTAGTGTCCTCAATAAAAATTGACATATTTGAGTTCGTATTTAACACCAATTTGACACTTATCTTTATTGGATTCCTCCTCAGAATTTATATCCAAAGATTAAACGCCAATTCAGAGGCTAAGAAAAATGCGGAAAAATAAGTGCATCTTACTTTGCACCTTAGCTTTTCAGCGTATTACATCTGGCTGGAGCGTAATGATTTTTATGATTTGCTCTGCCCTAATCTGGACATGTCATATATGTTTTGTTTATGTGACAAGAAGCTACAGCAATAAGTTACTCCTCTTATAAAAGAGCAACTTAAATTGAGTAGTAAGTAGTAGTACAATCTTGATAAATTATTGCGGGGGATTTTTCCAAAATGGCGCAATGCTACAACAACACTTAATTCAGGCCGAAAAAACCATTGCCGTACTTTGAAGTTTAGGACGGGTATGTTTTATAGCCCTTTACGTTGTGCTTAGCTTAAACATTTTTGAAGCATTTTATAGAGAATCTAGTAATTGGAAATCTCTCTTTCGGATAAAAGTATTTTACTTATTTATATTCTTCTAAAATTTCTAAAATCTTTAAGCTTATTACAAAGTCAAAAAACAAAGCTTAGGGCATTTGCTTGTTTTCTTGCTAACCAAAGAGTATTTTTTAGACTGAATATATTTTCTAGTTAATGAGCATTTATCATGTCCTGTAAAGATTTTGAGGTCATCGTCATAGGGGCGGGACATGCCGGATGCGAAGCAGCCGCTGCGTCTGCAAGAATAGGAGTAAAAACCGCTTTAATCACCCCAAGCGCACACAACATTGGCCAAATGTCTTGCAATCCCTCAATTGGAGGCATAGGAAAAGGTACTATTGTCAAAGAAATAGATGCTCTAGGAGGACTTATGGGCGAGGCAATAGATAGAGCTGGCATACATTATAAGATGCTCAATCAGAGCCGTGGAGCCGCAGTTTGGGGACCACGGGCACAGGCAGATCGCAACCTTTATCAACAAGCCATGTACGACTTAATCAGCTCTCAAAAAAACTTATCCTTAATTTTTGGCAAAGTAAAAGATATACTCATCAATCATGATGCAATCACCGGCTTAGTGTTAGAAGACGAAAGTCAAATCAGAGCTAAAGCTTTAGTGCTTTGTACTGGAACGTTTCTTTCAGCAAAAGTATACGTCGGCGATACTGTAAGGAATCTAGGCAGAATGGGAGAAAATGCCTCTTATGGAATTTCTAGTACTCTACGTGAGTATGCATTTGAGCTAGGTAGACTTTTTACTGGAACGCCTCCAAGACTAAAAGCAAAAACAATAAATTACTCAAATCTAGAAACTCAACCTGGAGATGAGATACCCATACCTTTTTCTTATCTAAATACTAAAATATCGGTTCCCCAAATCAATTGTCACATTACCCATACCAACGAAAGAACTCACGACATCATAAGAAACAATATACATAAATCTGGAGTATCTCTTGCAAATATTACCAGCAAAAATCCTAGATACTGCCCTTCAATACAAGATAAAGTTAAAAGATTTGCGTCCAAAATTAGTCATCAAATTTTTTTAGAGCCCGAAGGATTAAATTCTGACTTAGTGTATCCAAATGGCATTTCCAACTCTTTACCGATTGAGATTCAGTTAGAATTTTTAAGGACCATAAAAGGTCTGGAAAATGTAGAGATCACTGATCCAGGTTATGCAGTTGAGTATGATTTTATTAATCCTCAAGAACTGCGCCCCTCTTTGGAAACAAAAAAGATTCAAGGCTTATTTTTTGCAGGCCAAATCAATGGCACAACAGGGTACGAAGAAGCTGGTGGACAAGGCATCATCGCAGGAATCAATGCAGCGCTAAAAGTACAAGGCAAAGAGCCTTTTATATTAGACAGAACTGACGCCTACATAGGCGTGATGATAGACGACCTAATAACACAAGGAGTAGCAGAGCCCTATCGCATGTTTACCTCTAGATCAGAATATCGACTTTTACTTAGACAAGATAATGCTGATCAACGACTCTCTAAGCTTGGAAAAACAGTAGGATGCCTAAATGACAATCGTATAGCAGCGTTTGAATCAAAAATGCAAAAACTAGATACGCTGCGCAATCAGATGCAGTCCACAAAAGTTAGCAATTTAGAGATTTCAGACACTTTAAAGGTTCGTGCAAAAAAAACGCTATACCAACTTCTATCCTTACAGGAATGTTCAACAAAGATAATCAAAACCCTAATTCCAGATTTCAAAGAAGAGGACGATGTTCTGCTAGAAAATCTAAATGTCGAGGCAAAGTATAGTTCTTACATAGAAAGACAAGAAAAAGAAATCGTCTGGTTTAAAAAAGAAGAGCAATGCTACATACCTCAAGAAACAAACTTTAGCGCGATTGATAGCATCTCTACTGAGCTAAAAGAAAAGCTTATGAAAATCAGGCCTAGCACTATACGAGAGGCAAAACAAATACAGGGCATGACACCTGCTGGAGTTTTGGCACTGCTTGTCTATATAAAAAGCTGCAAAAAAAATGTTAAAGCGCGTATAAAAAACTAAGATCAAGTGACAAAGCAAACTTCTAGACAATAAAAAAAATGGAGAAAAAAATAGCTATAGGCATTAATGGAGCACAAGGTAAAATGGGGAAAGTCTTAAGGAAGGCAATATTAAAAGATGGCGAAACTTTTCTCAGCTATGCACATGACATTAAGTCACAAGAAACAAGCATAAAAGACCTGTGCAAGGAAACCGAAGTAGTAATTGACTTTTCCTCAGGCAAAGGCTGCCAGGAGCTTGTCGAATCTGCATTATCTTGTCAGGGGGCTAAATTATTGATCTGCTCCACAGGAATGTCGGCACAGCAGATGGTGATACTCCAACATGCTGCAACAAAAATACCTATTCTTTACGCCCCCAATACTTCCTTAGGCGCCTTATTGCTTGCACAGTTAAGCCAAATGGCTGCAAAAATTTTAGACGGAAAAGAATTTGACGTAGAAATAATAGATACGCATCACAAGAACAAACAAGATGCTCCCTCTGGCACTGCTTTAATGATTGAACAATTGCTACTGATGGAGCTAAAAGAAAAATCAAATAAGCCAAGAGTACATCTGACCTCAATTAGAGGAGGCCAAGTTATAGGAGAGCACAAGGTTTTATTCTTGGGCAATGCCGAAGAAATTACAATTGCACATAAAGTTACAGATAGAAGCACTTTCGCAAAAGGAGCATTGCGAGCTGCAAAATGGCTTGCACAAAAAAAACCTGGCAAGTTATACACGCTACAAGACACATTGTAATACACATATAAAATGCATCACGTAGCAAACCCCGAATGCAAGATGCGCTTGGATAGATACCTGCGCTTTTCCTTTCCTGGTATAACCCAAGGCGTAATAGAACAGTCAATTAGAAAAGGACTAATCAAAGTCAACAACACAAGATGTGTTGCAAAAGATCCCGTTATAGGAGGTGAAATTTTGTGCTTACCCAAATCATTTGAGATAAACAATAATCACCATAAGGCATTGCCTGCAGGAGCCCAAGGTTTGGCTAAAAAACTTTTTGACAATTTTTCTATTTATGAAGACGAAAATGTCTTAGTCATTAATAAACCAGCAAAACTAGCAACTCAGGGAGGCAGTAAGGTCACCATTTCAATTGATGACGCCATCAAATACAACAACAGTGTCCAAGGGCTAAATCTGAGGCTAGTCCACCGATTAGACAAAGATACAACGGGGTTATTGTTAATTGCAAAAAACCGAATAATCGCTTCTCAAATCTCTTACGCATTCAAACATCATCTTATACAAAAAAGATATCTTGCACTTTTTTGGGGAAAGCCCAAGTCAAAAGCAGGATGGATAAAATCCCAGATAGACGAAACGGATGCAATTTCTCACTATAGAGTAGTCAAAAAATTTAATTCCAGTCTTTGGTGTATTTTGTTCTCTCCCAAAACTGGAAAAATGCATCAACTCAGAAAACATGCATTGTTAATTGGAGGAGCAATAGTTGGAGATCAAAAATACAACTATGACCTTAAAAGTCCTTATTCTCCTTACTTGATGCTACACGCTTCCTATATAATGCTTCCAAATGACATAGAAAATCTGAACAAAAAAAGGTTCCATTCCCCAATACCACAACATTGGAATCAGTTTTTGAGTCAGTATATGTAAACTGGGCTCAAGACAAGAATCATATGTTAAAATAAGTGATTCTCTACTAGGTCAATCTATTGTACCATTCATTTGAAAAAAAACTTTCTTGAAGTGGATAAGCAAAGCTATGGAAATGATTGGCGCCAATTCTATCAGATCAGGCAATATCTTAGTTCTAGAGGATGAGCTGTGGGTTGTTACAAAGCTTCCAGTGCACACAAAACCTGGCAAGGGCCCAGCTTATGTACAAGTAGAAATGAAAAATCTGCTCCACGGCACTAAAAGCAACCAGAGATTTAAATCCAGCGATGTTGTAAAAAAGGCTCATCTACAAGAAGAACCTTACCTATACTTATATTTGCAAGAAAGCAGTGCGTACCTTATGCACGCAGAGACTTTTGAACAGATCGAATTGCCCTTAGCGCTCATAGAAGAAGAAAAGAAATTTCTAGTAGAAAATCTCAAAGTTTCAGTGGCTTTTTTTAATGAAAAACCTGTAAAGCTCACACTACCCCAAACCATTACGATGATCATTCAGGACACTCCTCCAAACATAAAGTCAGCAACGGCAAAAGCTGCTTACAAAAAAGCTCAAATCACTCAGGACTTAACCGTACTGGTGCCATCATATCTTTCTGTTGGAGACAAAATTGTTGTCAAAACTGAAGACGGATCATTCCTTGAAAAAGCACAATAATAAACACTTATGTCTTCAATTTTGATAGAACTTTTGCAAAAAGCTGTTGCAAAACCCAGTAGAATGTTAATGAGGGACCATATGGAACTAGCTCATTTACAGTACAATAAAGATGTGAGCCGTTTCGTAGAAAGCTCCGTAGGCAGAATAAAGCAGAATATGCATAAATTCTTTGAAGAGGAAAGGGAAATAAAGGTATTGTTTTCAGATGAAATTGAAAGCCTGCATGAATACGAAAATGAAGAAGAACTTTGTATAATTAATCCTATAGAAGGAATTAAAAATTTTGGAACAGCTTTGCCATTTTTCGGCGTTGTACTGTTTATGAGACAAAAGGGAAGAAATGCTACAAGTGCCTGCGTCATAGATTTTCCTGCGCTACAACAAACAATGTATGCATCAGAAGAAGAGGGCGCATGGATCACTCAATCTCTACCACATCTTACTACGCAAAAGCTCAAATGCCCAAAACGAGCTCAAAAGGCTTATAGAAAGGAAGTTGTAATATGCTCAAATAATCCAAAAGATAAAGAAGAATATAATGCAACAGAGTTGCTAAACTTTGGCTCCTTAACATACTCAGCGCTATGTATGTTCCGCAACAGCATAAGTGCCTGCTTTGCTACAAAAATTGACCTTGTAACAAAAAAAGCACTAGAGTTAATGACCAAAGAATATGGAGGACAAGTAATGAATACAAAAGATGAAAAATTTGGAATCTATCTTGACAAAATTCACACCAAAGATGTTCTTACATTATCTTGTAAGGCCTTATAAAAACGCTAATAGTAAGTTTTTTAACTTTCTCTAATACACAAAAATTATGCATTGCGTAACCAGGTTTGCCCCCTCTCCAACAGGTTTTTTGCATCTTGGTAATGCGCGAACTGCACTCATCAATTTTTTATATACAAAGCAGCAAAAGGGTACATTCTTACTTAGAATAGACGATACAGATACAACAAGATGTCAAATCAAGTTTTTGCGATCCATCTTTCAAGATTTATCTTGGCTTGAATTACATTGGGACAAGGTCTTTAACCAGTTAGAAAAAAAAGATCGCTATCAAAGCGTGCTCAATGCTTTGAAAAAGGAAGGCGTCATATACCCTTGCTATGAAACAAAAGAAGAGTTAGAAAACAAAAGAATAAATCAAATGCAAATGGGAATGCCTCCCATGTACAACAGAGAAGCATTGTTACTTACACAAAATCAAATTAAACAATTTGAACAACTAGGTAGATTACCTCACTACAGATTGTTACTAGACCATTCGACAACCATATCCTGGAAAGATCTAATCAAAGGAGATATAAAGTTTGCAGGTAAAGATCTAAATGACCCAGTAGTCTTTAGGGAAGACGGAGCAATCACGTATTTACTAAGTTCTGTAATAGACGACGTAGACATGAATGTTACCGACATCATAAGAGGCGAAGATCATGTATCAAACACAGCCATACAGATACAATTGTTTAAAGCTTTAAACGCCAAGATACCAAATTTTGGTCATTTGAGCCTATTGCAGACCTCTGAAGGAAAAATATCAAAACGAGAAGGAGGAGGAGAGTTAATGGTAATGCGTAAAGACTTTCATCCGATGGCAATCAACAGTCTAATGATGCGTTTAGGAACCTCGCAACCTGTTGAGATATACGATAATATGCAAGATTTAGTACAAAACTTCGACATCTCTACCTATTCTAGAGCACAAACACGTTATAATGAGAATGAATTACGCAGAACAAACGCAAAATTACTCAGGTCCATGCAATATGAATCTGTACAAACACTACCCATCATAACTACAGATATCCAAGAAGATATACCTTATCGGGCTAACAATGTTATTAGCGAATTACAATGTGCAAAAACGGTATCAAACTTTAGTTCATCACAAGCATTTCCCAATCTAACACAAGAGTTGTGGAATAAAATAAGAGAAAATGTGCAAGGCATTGCTGAGATAGATCTATGGTGCAAAATTCTAAAGGAGGATCCAGTACTAGACAAAGATGATTTGGACATTACTTATCTAGCACTCGCAGCAAAAACCTTGCCCCAAATAATTGATGAAAACACAGCATCAATTTGGATGACCAAATTGGCGGAGTTGACTAATAAAAAGTCTAAAGATCTTTTTTTGCCAATCAGACTAGCCCTTACAGGGCTCCATCATGGACCTACCATTTCTGATTTACTTTTGGTGTTAAAAAGAGAAACAGTCATCAAACGTCTTACACAAATCGCACCTTAGAAAAAAATAATGCCATCAGCTAGACATTAGTCTTTTATCTGCATTTGCAAACTTGGCTAGATTGTTGTCGTAAAACAAACCAACGTTTCCAATCGGCCCATTTCTGTGCTTGGCAATGATCACTTCAGCTAAATTACACACAGAATTCATTTTATTTTGCCACTGCTCATATTCTTTACTTCCAAGTTCTGGTACAGACCTACTTAAATAGTACTCCTCTCTGTATATAAACATCACAATATCTGAATCTTGCTCAATTGTACCAGAATCACGCAAGTCTGAAAGCATAGGATGCTTGTCTGGCCTTTGCTCTACAGCTCTAGATAGTTGAGATAATGCAATCACTGGAACATTAAGCTCTTTTGCAAGTGCTTTAAGTCCTTGAGTAATTTCTGAAATCTCTAAGACGCGATTGTCATAATTGTTGTTGGATCTGATCAATTGAAGATAGTCAACAAAGAGAATATCTACATTGTGTCTACGTTTTAACCGTCTTGCTCTACTGCGAATCGCAGCAATTGAAAGAGCGGGCGTATCGTCTATGAAAAATTTTGCATCACTCAAGACGTCCGCTTTTTTACGAAAAAGATTATATTGCTCTTCTTTAATTGATCCACTTTTTAAATTCATAGCATTTATAGAGCTTTGAATAGAGAGCATTCTGAGTGCAAGTTGCTCTGATGACATTTCTAAAGAAAAAAAGCCAACAGATTTTTGCGGAACCTCTACGTCATCGCTTATTGCGATGTTTAGTGCAATGTTCACAGCCAAAGCCGTTTTCCCCATAGAAGGACGTCCTGCTATAATAACTAAATCTGAATTATGAAAGCCAGACAATTTTTTATCCAAATCTATCAACCCAGACGCAATTCCAGTAATGTTCTTGGGAGATCTGCGAGCATTATTAACATCTTCTACAGAAGTCTTTACTATTTTAGACAGAGGAATAAAATTGCGCTCTGTTGATCCTTGTTCCGTTAAATTAAAGAGCTTGTCTTCAATCTGAGCAATTTGCTCGCTTGCATCCTCTACAATGGAAGAGTTATAGGATGTATGTATGATGCCAGTTGCAATGCCTATTAAAGTTCTCTTAAGTGCCAAATCGTAAATAATCTTTGCGTACCCATAAGGATCTGTAACTCCAATTGCCATGGATGTTATCGCATTTAAATACTGCGATTTACCGTTGGCTATAAAATCACTATCAATGTGCAACATACCCTCTAGAGTTGCAGAAGATATAGGCAAAGATTTATCAAAAACTTTCTGCATAGCAGAATAGATCTTGATGTGCACTGGATGAGAAAAATGTTCCGATTTTAAAAATTCCTCGACTCTGTGCAATACTTCATTATTAAGCAATATCACACCCAACAGCAGTTGTTCAGCCTTTAAATTTGTAGGCAATGCTTTATCGATAAAATTTTCACTCATAACAAATTAGTCCTTATGTATAAATTTGGTCACCGACAGAGTACCAAAAAGCTTTTTCTATCAGTATTGTTTTTTCACACAGAGTAAAAGTACCCTTTAAATCGATATCTTCAGAACGTATCAACGCAATTCCAAGATTGTTATAGCCAGAACAAAATATTCCGACTTTGCAATCTTTTTGAACAATATCGCTACCTTTAGCAATTAAGCTTAAAGGTTCCTCATCTAAAGCAATGACCTTATAAACATGTTTGCGAATTACTCCTGTATGGCGAGTTCTTGCAAGATTTTCTTGACCCAAATAACAACCTTTAGTGTAACTAACTCCATTGAGCTCACTCAAACCAAATTCTAAAGGAAAAGATTTTTCTGATATCATATCCACCTCTCCATCAGGAATCGTATTGTCATACTTTGCTTTGGCGTACAAACCTTGTTTATGATCTCCAAAGTCTAAATCAGATAAAAACGTCTTTGGCAATATACAACGTATACCCATACCTTTTCTCCTAGTATCAGGGAAAAAATAAAAATTGGACATCATATCCAATTTTGTAGCTGCATATAAGACTGCATATTCATTGCTAACATTAGACAACTCAATTTTATTTCGTAATTTATACGAAAGCAGTCTATCTAAAAAAATTGCACTTGCAGCGTCAATAAGATAGTGTTCGGGAGAAATCTGATAGACAAAAAAATCAAATAGAAATCTCCCGGTTGGCGATAGCATCGCCGCATAAAAGAAATTTTGCAAAACATCATTAGTCATAATCCCTTGCAAAAATTTTTGTGCATCAACACCCCTGCAAGATATGATAATTCTGTCAGATAAATGTTCAAACTGGTGCATAACTCAGCAAACTTTAAATAAACTAACTAAAGCACATTATACCTTAGTTGTGACGTATAAGCACTCAAGGAAGCTAGTCCCTCAACTTGGACACAGTGCAATATTGTGTTATGTTGCGGCCTCTAAATTATTTATTTAGACCAAACATCAGAGGATCACTCAACCATTAAAAAAATATATGAGCAAATTAATTGATTGCGAATCTAAATCAACCAAATCAGGATTTTTGGCAATGATATGCTGCTCGGAGTTGTTAGAACGCTTTGCATATTACGGCTTAGTCTCACTATTGATAATATTTCTAACCTCTAATTTAGGCTTTTCAGACACAAAAGCATACGCAACTTCTTCTCTTTTTACTGCAATAGGATTTGGAATTCCAATCATCGGTGGGTTTTTAGCAGATAAAATCTTGGGAGTAAGATACCTAATCGTAATAGGAGCCATTACAACACTTTTGGGTTACGGATTTATTTCTTTTCACAACCACAATATAAACACTGTGACTTGGGGGCTTGCTTTAATTGCAGTAGGAACGGGTATTTTTAAAGGCAATTTGACCATCTTGCTTGGGTTTTGCTACAATTCCAATGATCAGAAAAATCAAGATCACGGATTTACGGTATTTTATACATGCATTAACATAGGAATATTATTATCTGCAATTGTATGCGGGTACATTTACAAAAACTACGGAATACGTTGGGCTTTTATCCTGGCAAGCCTTGGCATGCTAAGTAGTCTCTTTGTTTTTCTAAAATATCAAAAAATACTAGGCAGAGTTGGCAAAATACCTACAGCTTCGTTAAAAAACATTACAAGTATAAAAGCTTTATTTTTTGTAATATTTATTCTTTCTACAATTACCGTATGCACGGCATACTCTCTTAAATATAGTGTCGAGTCTTGTGATGGACTGGTGTGGCTTGGTTTAAGCATGTGCATTTACTGTGCCTTTGCAGTTTTTAAATCCAGCACACAAGAAAGACCAAAACTTTTAGTGCTACTAATTATAATACCTTTTTTAATATTATTTTATGGTCTGCAGTCTCAGCTATACTTTGTAATAAACCTATTTGCAAAAAGAAATCTTGAAACAGATATTTTGGGTCACTCAATACCAAGCACTGTTATACAGGCTATTGCTCCCTTTGCAGCGATATTTGTAGGATTATTACTGGGCCACTTGCTAAAAACCACAACGCAAAATGATAATAGTAAAGAGGGTTTTACAAGATTTGGCATAGGTCTTTTAGGTCCAGTGCTATGTTTTTTCATCTTATACTGGGGTTGCATTCAAGCAACAGAGGGTAGGGTACAGTATCTATATATACTGTCTTTAGGTTTTATAGGTGCAGCTGAAGCCCTTATAGGGCCTTTTGCTTACAATCAAGCAACTGTTTTAGCTCCAAATCATATGAAAGGTTATGCAATGTCTATTGTACTTGTTGCTATTGCTTTTGGTAATCTTGCAACTATACCTATATCCAAATTTATGTCGGTAAAACTACTAGATACACTCAATTGTGAAAAATCTTTAGTTATCTATAAAAGCGGCTTTTTAAAATTAGCAATTTTACAAGCGATGGTGTGTATTTGCTTTTACTGTACTTATTTTTTTCTCAGTAAATACATATACAAGTCTTGTAAACAAAAATAAGTTCAATACAGGACGGAATTCAGCACAATACTAAAGTTGACATCAAAAAAAGATGACGTAGAATTTCATCAGTTCTTTCAGATTGAATCGCAGTGTCCAAAGTTATCACAGGTATTAGGAAACAAAAAGAAGTACAAAAGTCTTGGCTATTAATAGATGCCAAAGATGCAGTACTTGGAAGACTTGCAAGTGCTATTGCAAAGATCTTGAAGGGAAAGCACAAGCCTGAGTACGTTCCTTACCTTGACTGCGGAGATAACGTAATAGTAGTCAACGCAGACAAAGTTCATCTTACCGGAAACAAAACTCATCCAAAGCTAGGAAAAGTTTACTATCATCACACTGGATACCCAGGCGGAATTAAGGAAGATTCGGCAGCGAGCATACTTGGTGGACGCTATCCAGAAAGAGTACTAGAAATGGCAATTCTTAGAATGCTTAAAAAGACACCTCAAAGGAATGCCCTAATGAGTAACTTGCGCCTTTATTCGGGTCAAGATCATCCTCACGAAGGTCAATGCCCTATCGTGTATGATTTTGCCAGCTTAAATCCTAAAAACCTAAAAAGAAGCGGCCTATGAGCAAAGATTCTTCTGCCGCTGTGCAGCAAATAACTCCAAGTGTTTCTTCTAGAATCAGCTCTGTAGGAAAGAGAAAGACCGCGATAGCCAGGGTATGGATTAAACCAGGAGAAGGCAAAATTGTAGTCAACAAAGTATCTTTGGAAGAATATTTCTCAAACAAGGGAAATTCGATGCCTACAATACACAGCCACAAGGTTTTAGAGCCCTTAATACTAAGCGACCACTCGGAAACACTTGACATCCTTTGCACAGTCAAAGGAGGTGGTATTACGGGACAGGCCGAAGCTTTAAGACACGGTATTTCAAAAGCCCTGAGCCTCATGGATCCAGAACTGCGCCCGATGCTTCGTGGAAACGGTCTGCTTACAAGAGACTCCAGAAAAGTAGAACGTAAGAAGTACGGAAAACATAAAGCTCGTAAAAGCACACAGTTTTCTAAGCGTTAAGTTTTATACCTTTTTGCTTGTCTTTATTGGTAAGAACCAATGCGCCTTTCCTTGCTTGTGCGTTTTTTGGCGGGGTAGCTCAGTGGCAGAGCAGTAGGATCATAATCTATTGGTCGGGGGTTCGAATCCCTTCCCCGCTACTCATCTCCTTTAATCAACACTTATTTAGTTAGTTTTTTAACTGTGAGAAAAATTCTTAATCATTTGAGATCCTAAACTCCTTTAATCAGATTGCGTCATTACCTAAGCACAAAAACATTGCATTGGGTTTCTACTTTACTCCTCCTTTGGAATACTGAAAGTTTGCTATTCTTTCAAACTCACACCCTTTCGTACAACGCAAAATAAATGTCCCCCATACAACATATAAAACTAGGACTAGTAGACTCTACCCAGATAGTTGCTAAAAGGGAAATTCTAACGCTTTCCTTGCACCAGTGGTACATGTGGAGCGCTCAAGGCCAAACAGGGGGATATGGGAGACGTGGCCGTTGTTGGTTTTCGCCTATGCATGCTAATATGTACGTAACTTATGGATTTTTTCTCAAAAAATCTGGAAATGTAGAAATTTCCTGCATCTCTCAAACCGCCGCATACTCAGCAATAGAAACATTAGAAGAGTTGGAAATTAAAAATATTGCATTTAAATGGCCAAACGATGTCCTCATTAATCAAAAAAAAATCTCAGGTTCTCTAGTAGAAGTTCTCCAATATGACGGTGAAACAAATGCTATACTTCTTGGAGTGGGCATAAACGTCAACTCAAGCACAAGAGAATTAAGCATTATAGACCAACCAGCAACCTCTATAAGCATCGCCACAGGTGAGACTTATGAAGTTTTAGCAATAATTGATATCTTTTCAAAAAAGCTATACCACAATATGCAAGAGGTCTTTCTCAAAGGCTTTGGCGATATAAATGCAAAGATCAATAATAAATTGCATAGGTTTAATGGAGATAGGGTAGTGTTACAAAACGAAGACAAATACTTCTCAGGCAAAATAGAGTCTGTTGGTATGAAAGGCGAGCTTTTGCTCTCTGAATGCCCGGAAAGGTCCCATTACAATGGAACATTGCTGAAAGGCAATTTGCTAAAAGCATATCTACAATCGCTTGAACCTACAAAATAAGAGCATTTTAGTCAGGCCCGTTTACGGATGAATATTCGCAGATGCGTTATGCCCTAGTGCTTTATGCAAAAGTATCCCGGAATCTCCTGAAAACAAAGACCAATAAACCACTTTGTTTGCTATCACAGACTGGATATACCTAGATGTTGCAGGAAATGGAATCTTTTCAATCCATTCCATTGTTTCAGAAATTGTGCTCCGAGGGCTCAATTTTCCATTATTCTTCCTCCATTGAAAAACATTACTTGGGCCTGCATTATATGCAGCCAGAGTAAGCACATTGCTTCCACGGTAACGATACAAAAGCTCTTTTAAATGAATATTGCCTAAAGTTATGTTCGTCTTAGGATCAAACAGGTCAATCTTTTCAACATCCATGCCATATTTTGCAGCAATCTTCAAACCAGTATTGGGCAGTATTTGCATAAGACCACATGCCTTGGCCTTACTTACTGCTCTTGTATGAAAGACAGATTCTTGCTTCATAACTGCGTGTAACAAACAAGAATCCGACAAAGATACCTCAAGAGCACAATCAAGACGCGGATATAAGTATTTATTCACAAACACACCCCTTTCTAGGGCGAGCTCTCCTATGACACAATTCCAATAAAGAGCTTGAGGCGTGCTTGTTGAAATTTCTAGCATATTCAAAGCAAATAAAATTTCTGGCCTAGTTAATCTGGCAAATAACGCCTTACACATAGGACGAGCTATGTCATAACGTCCGTACTGCTTTAAAAGACAAACAACGGTAAGCATCTCTTGATTGCCTTTTAGAGGCCTGTTTTCTAAAGAAGAATCGCAATAACAAAAATGTTTTTTATTCAAAGCAAGTAAAGACAGCTGTCCGTAAAAAGTCGAATAGAAAAATCCCGCCCTATTAAAAGCAACCCTTGCTTCATTTGTTTTGTTTAGTTGCATCAAAGATTTAGCAATCCAATAATTACTTTTCGCATAATTATGACTCGACTCTGCAAGTTGATTCATTTGCAAAAAGTGAAGTAAGGCGATCTTTGGCTGATGCAAAAAACTTAGAGCAATCCACCCTGACAAAAACCGACTTCCACTCACAGAGTTTTCAACAAGCTTGTATGCTCTTAAATATTCTTTGTATCCGATAAGTTCTCGAGCCAAAATATTTCTCACACTCGTCCACTGAGGTAAGTAACAATTTTCCAAATTTAAAGCAAAGAGCGCATCTGACATAAGAATAAGTGCTTTCTTAGGAATGATTCGATCTTCTCTATAGGATTTAAAAAAAGCGTATATTACTTCTCTTTCCATCTGACCTTTTGCATAAGAAGCAAATATCTGTTCGGCTTGTTTATCTTGCTGTAGCAATAAGATGCAAATCTCAGCTTTGCTGCGTTGGTTCAAATCTAATAAGGGCAACAATAGCTTGATCGCTTCCATATCTGAGGCCATTATGCGGTCAGTTAGTCGATCTTGATGATCGCAAAGTCTTAAAAAATGGCCATAAAGATTTAAATATTCTTGCATTTCAGATGAAGAAAAAGAGCAACATACCCAGCATTTGCGTATCAAAGATATAGTCTGATCCGTCAAACCAAACTGTTTTACAAAAGCGGCAAGGTAAAGCTTTTGCCCTCTAGAAGAGACAGGAGGATATTTTTTGCACCACGATATAACGTCACTAGCAGTCCATCTGTACATCAAAGATTCTCCCTTTTTAATCATCGCAGTCCTTTGTACCCATAAAGGATTTTTTTTTAAGAAATCCATAGCAGCAGAACAGTAATGACCTTGGTAAAATGGATCAAGCAATCTAGATGCGCAAATAGTTGTTGCAAGCAAATTTTGATTAGACGTATGACACAAATCAATTGCCTGATTAAATCTACCTTTGCTCCAATATTTAAATATCTCTGCCGAAATTTCAGATGAAAGTGCTAAATTTGCAGTAAAAAGTAAAACCAGTAGAAGTAAAATTTGGCGAATCACGCTCTCGCACCTCGTAATTTTCTGATGAAAAGACTTTAGTGTATCTATTGTTCTTAACAAGCCCTTGGAAGCTTGTCCTTGCTACAGTTTTTTGACAATGATAAAATGCCAGTCCTAATTCGATCTTTGAGCTTTTATGTCGTTACTTACAAAAACTAGAATCGGTAGCATGTCGATTCTTTTTGGCTTCATGGCAGGCTTTGTTCTGACCATCAGTACAAGTACACTAAATTTTCGTCTTGCTCAAGCCAACACTAGTACGATCACTTTGGGATTGGTTTCTATAGTTTCGCTACCCTATGCTCTCAGTTTTATTTTGACCATATACATAGAACGCTTAAAGATTCCTTACCTTTCCAAATTAATTGGAAACAAAACAAGCATATTGGTACTACTCCACATCATTATGGGCATAGCTGTTTATAAGATAGGTAATTTTAGTCCTAATGATTCCTTGGTGTTAATTTTGCTCACTTCTATATTAGTTTCTTGCGCAGGTGCCATACAAGATAATTTTTTTGGCGCAATTAGAATCCAGATGTCACAATTTGTACCTCAACGCTTTATCTCAAGCATTTACGTTACCGGATGTCGATTGGGAATGATATGCTCGGGTCCTTTGGCGATAATATTTTCAACTTACTATGATTGGCACCAAATATACAAAACGTACGCTTTAATAATTTTTTGCTTTCCAATTATAGCAATACTGTATCTTGCTAAACATAAGCAAGCTATAACAGATGCTGCGGACCAAAGAAAAGTTCTGCAGCAATTAAAGCCAGAAAAGGCAATTCTACTCTCTCTTTTGTTTGTGATTTTCTACAATATGCCAGACAACATGCTCATTCCAATGCTCAATCCCTTTCTTCTAGGACACAAATTCACAGCGGCAGAGATTGCAACCTCAGGCAAATTATTTGGATACTTTGGAGCAGCAATTGGAGCAATAATAGGCTCTTGGTTCATGCAACGAATCAACATACTTTCTGGTCTGCTTTATTTTGGGTTATTGCATGCAGTTGCACACTCAGGCTACGCAATCATTGCGTTGCTAGAAAAAAATGTTTCTGTTCTAATTGCAATTACCGCAATTGAATCAATAACTGGAGGAATGAAGATGGCGGCGGGAGTGATTTTAGTGACATCTTTGTGCTCTACAGGTAAACACCATGCAGGAAATTATGCCTTTTTCACTAGCATTTTAGGTCTATCAAAAGCCATTTTTCCTTCTTTTAGCGGAGTTTTAGCTTCGTACATTCCTTGGCCATTATTCTTTGTTTGCATTTCGTTTTTTGCAATTCCTTCTCTTTTGTTGATAAAAAAATTACCTAAAATCTTAGACAATGCTACTGGATAAAATCCTTGTAGGAGTATACTTTGGTCTTTTGGTATGCGTTGCAACGTACTACAGGATAAAAAATAAGAACATTCCTCACATTTCAAGACCTTCCTTAAATAGCAATCTTACCTTGGCTATTGCAATGTTTTTAAACTCAGTAGGGGGAGGCACTGTATTTGGTCTCGGAGAAAAAACCTTTCAGGGAGACCTTACAATACCCCTTGGGCTCTTACTTGCAATAGGCTCAGACATCTTATATGGCATTTTCATTACTCCGAAAATCGCTACAAAAAGTTCTTCGAAAAGTATAGGAAACATGATGGAGGAACACTATGGCAAAAGTGGAAGAATCTTCACTGGAATATGCGCTACCACTGTAGCTCTGGGATATGTAGCAATTCAGATCAACGTCAGTACCAAAATCTTTGTCTACATATTAGATATTAACGACACTATTGGAGCTTTAATCAGCTACGCCGTTGTTGTAATTTATACCCTAGTAGGAGGATTAAGATCTACCCTTAAAACTAACGTGATTCAATTTGTAAGTCTTGTATTAGCGATTCCCTTAATCAGCGTCCTTAGTATTAAAAAAGCTGGAGTGTATAAAATCTTTTGCAGCCTGGAAAATGCGAGTTTAAATATTTCTTTTGTGCATATGTTATTTCTTGCTCTAGGATTTTCCTGCATGAGTCTTGATCCAGCACTAATAAAACGCAATCTAATTGCAAAAACCGCTGCAATTACTACTTCTGCGATGATAATAAAATCGGTGTTATATGCATTTTGCTTATTGCTGCTCACTTTAAATGCCCTTGCAGCTAAAGAGTTATTTCCACTGATTGAACCTGTAAGCGTAATCCCCACTTTGATAAAGAATATTTTGCCACTTGGAGTCAGTGGAATTGTAATCGTGGGTTTCTTTGCTGCCATAATGTCTACGGCAGATTCTGCTTTACAAATAGCCGTAGAAAGCGTAAAGCAAGACATCTTAATTCCTTTAAATACCAAAGACAAAAACACAAAAGCATTGGCTTTGATTGCCAAAATTTTGGTAGTAACATTAGGATCAGGATCCATCTTTATGTCACTCAAATTTCAATATTCTATAGATTTGGCGTTTTTTGTTGCAGGTACATGGTTTCCGCTGATCGTCATTCCTTTAACAGCTTCTTTATACAAAATATATATCTCAGCACCAGGTTTCTTTATAAGCTCCGCTGCATCATTTTTATCTTTCGTCATTTCAGAAATGCTCATTCTACCTTTTGGTTTGAAAAGCGTTGTTATCTCGAGCATAACAAGCTGTCTTATGTTTTGTATGATAAAATTCATCGAAAAACGATTTTTCGCTTTTAAAAATAAAATTTCCTAAAACATCCATGCATCTATATAGAACTCATAATTGTGAGGAACTCAGGTTTTGTCATATAGGCCAAACAGTAAAACTTTCAGGTTGGGTACATAAAAAAAGGGATCACGGAGGTCTCTTGTTTATAGATTTAAGAGATCATTACGGCATCACGCAAATTGTCACTCGAGAGGTTGCAAATGAAAATTTATTAACAATGTCTCTAGAAAGCGTCATTACCATAGAAGGAAAGGTTGTTGCAAGGCCATCTGAGACCAAAAACGCTGAACTTAGCACAGGCGAAATAGAGATAGAGCTGATTAACTGCACAATCGAAAGCCTTGCTCAAAGTCTTCCATTTTCTGTCAGCACACAAGATGAAACAAGAGAGGACCTAACTTTGAGCTATAGATTTTTAGATCTTAGAAAAAAAGGTCTGCATACAAACATCATGCTCAGGTCGCAAATTATCAAAGAGATCAGGAACCTCATGCATAACGAAGGTTTTACTGAATTTCAAACACCAATTCTAACAGCTTCTTCTCCGGAAGGAGCTAGAGACTTTTTGGTGCCAAGCCGCTTACACAAAGGACATTTTTATGCTCTTCCTCAAGCACCTCAGCAGTTTAAACAGCTTTTAATGATTGCAGGCTTTGATAAATATTTTCAAATTGCGCCTTGTTTTCGGGACGAAGATGCAAGAGCCGATAGATCTCCGGGAGAGTTTTATCAATTAGATATTGAAATGTCCTTTGTGACTCAAGATGAAATTTTTACGATGCTTGAGCAAATTTTATTCTCAATATTTAGCAAATTTTCCTCTTATGAAATAACTAAACCACCATTTCCTAGAATTCCCTATCAAGTTGCAATGCTTGAGTACGGATCAGACAAACCTGATTTGCGTAACCCCTTAAAAATTCTAGAAGCTACGCATTTTTTAAAGGATTGTGCCATATTTGCAGACAACATCAAAAATGGGCATGTAGCAAGATGCATCAAAATCAGCAATGGAGATGCCTTATCTAGAAAGTTTTTTGCTGATGCAACCGATTATATGATGAAAGAGGGCGCCAAAGGCTTGGCCTACATAAAATTTAAAGATAATGAAGCTCCTCAAGGGCCTTTGGCAAAATTACTATCTCAAGATGCAATTACAAATCTTGCAACCACTTTGCAAGTCCAAAACGCAGATGTTGTGTTTTTCCTATGTGATGAAATAGCAATAACCACCGGGTTATCTGTCAAATTACGCTCCTATCTTGGAGATGTATTAAAACTAATCAAAAATGATTGTTATGAATTTTGCTGGATCACGGATTTTCCTTTTTACGAAATAGACCAGCACACAAAACAATTAACATTTAGTCATAACCCTTTCTCAATGCCTCAAGGAGGAATGCAAAGTATTCAAAACGCAAATTCAGTAGAAGAATACCTAGAAATAAAAGCCCATCAATATGACATTGTTTGCAATGGCATAGAGCTTTCAAGCGGAGCGATCCGCAATCATCAACTAGACTTACTTTACGCAGTATTTGAAGTAGTCGGCTACTCTAAAGATAAAGTAAATGAAAGTTTTGCTGGAATGGTTAAGGCACTACAGTTTGGAGCCCCTCCTCACGGAGGAATAGCTCCGGGAATCGATAGAATTATAATGCTACTTGCTCAATCCAAAAATCTCAGAGAAGTCATAGCATTTCCTCTCAATCAACAAGCTCAGGACCTACTGGTTGGAGCCCCTTCTAAAGTATCAAAAGAGCAGTTGGACATTTTAGGCTTAGAATTAAAAAAATCACCAACAGGTAAAAATCCCTTAAGTTAAAAACACTCAATTACAGCAACTGCATAAGCATAATGCTCTAAAATCAAATGTCCGGGATTAGCGCTTGACATCCAACCTCGAAAAATCAAAGTCCATCCCTGAGGTTTGCTTTTTTCGTAAATTTCGATAAATGCAAAGTTGTCTGGCCTAAAAGGATCGAGCACTTTCCAACACTCTAAAATCTTAATATTGAGAGAGCCAAAATGAATTTCTGAATCAGCATTGATAATAAAGATTTCTCTCTTTGCCGTGATCTTGTTTAAAACACATATCTTTGCATTAGCAACCTGTACACAAGAATCAGCATTTTCTTCTCTAAAAGTCTTATCCTTTCTATCTTCATCAGATAGGACCTGAGCATATGCAGCCCCTTTAAAAAAAGATAAAAACATTACCAGGATAATAAAAAATCTATGCACAATAATTTATCAGCTAAAATTCTACATTGGCCCTATAAGGTAGCCAAAAACCTGGCAATCTAATTCGGTCCACCAGCGCACCAACTAGAGGTATGCTACGTACGATGTTGCCCAATCCATACCAAGAAGGAGCTACTTCTCCAGCAAGCTTGATCGAAGAAAGATCTGCAGCAATTTGCACGTTGCGAATAGAAAAGTCATGAGAAAAATGCTTCACAAAAGCTTTTTCTATATTAAGCAGGCCTTGATCTAAATAAAAACTAGCTACAAGAGAAGTAAAAGGCATGTTTTTCTCCATGAAAGGCTTCAACACAATAAAAGGACAAAAAGCAGAAATAAAATTTGAAATAGAATTTCTAAGATAAAATTTTCCAATCGTTATGTCTCCAGATACAAATGGATAAACATTAGACACATCCATTGCTTCTCTGTCTATTGTCAAATTAATCTTTAAAGACCCAAGATCCATACCGTCGTATAGGCCTAATGCACACACAACTGCACCAGCATTATTGGAAGCAAATGTCCACTGTTCTTCTAGACTGCTTGCTCTAAGAGATCTTAAAGTGAGATTAACAAAACAGTTATCGTCCAAATATCCGTGCAGCATAGCATGAGTGTACGAAGCGCCATCGTAATTAGAATTAAAGACCACATTGGTCAGAGTTTTGCCATTTCTCATATGCAAGGCATTTAGTCTCAGAGACAATTGTGATTTTTTGTTAGCAAACAAGGGCTTACTCCACTCTAATAGCTTTGCAGAAGACAGATCTAGCGTTTCTCCATTGATCTCAGTTATCGTGTTATGCAAGGAGATATTGCTTTTTAAACTATAACTATTACCAAAGTAACACACATCTTCTAAAGTAATGAGGGCCCTTGATTCATCAAGACTACAAAATCCGTTTACTCCTAAATCTCCATCTCCTACCAAATTGATGTTAAAATAGCTTTTACATTCTGAAATTATGCCATTTAACTTGAGCAATGCATGTTTGCCCACCTCTTTACTAAATGCTATTTTTGCACAAGAAACTGCAAGGTTTGTAAGATCACAATCTGCCCAAAATTTATGACCAAAACCTTGTTGTTTGTCAGAGTAAAATTTGACCGACAAATTACCGGGTTGGAATTGAAATTTTGCAAAATTGACTGCTTTTATTAATTCCAATTGCACCTCTGCCTTGTGAGATCCGTCTCTTGCAAAAGTACCTTGATAGTCAATTTTAGTGTCAATATTTTGTAAAGTTCCTAAAGCTTTGACTTGCAAATTATCCTGATCAAGAATCGCCCTAAGGTCAATGTCTGAAAAAAGCAAATCCTGATGCCTGACAGATATTTTTGCTTTGTTTATATGAGTACTAATGTCACAACTAAAATTGCCAGTTGCGCAATTTAGCAGGTATTTCCATTGAATTTTGTTATGCAAAACTACATTATTAAATCCGCGTTCTAAATGTAAAAAATAATCTACAGCTCCCCTTACCCAAGGCGCAGCACTCGCATTTAAAATGCCAGTACCAGCCAAAATGCCTTCCTTATACTCAAGGCATATTTCATGATTTTTACCTTTACCTAATTCCTCAGCACTAAAACTTCCGATTAACTTGTTATTCAACAAGCTAAATGATGCCATCATTTGCTTTATTGGAGGAAAATTATTTTTTCCATCGCAGTTATGCAGTTGCGCATCTAATTGCAAAACTCGAAACTGTGAGAAAATATCTTTTTCTTCTCTGTCGCTCAAATAGTCTACATGCCAAGCAAGAGAGGCAAGCTCAGCATTGATTGGACAGCTCAAATTAAAAGCTTCTAGGACTTTGATAGAGGATATATTAAGATCATATAGATTTCCGTCGCTTACAACACGATAGGACCCTTTGGTTCGATCAAGCAACAATTCTAAAGCTCCTACGCCCCTGGCTCCTGCTTGAGCAAAGCTCTTTTCTAGCGTTACCTCAATTTGAGAAGGCTGAATCAAAATTTTGCCTATCTCTCTATTATCCTCTTCTCTTAGAAAAATACACTTAGTGCCTTTTCTAAAATCCAAAGCACACAAAGCCCGCATATTTGTAATCTCAATATCTGAAATAATATTAGAAGAAATATTAAATGGCTCTAAAAGAACGTCAAAAGCTAAAAAATTTTTACCCAAGGAAATATTGCACACTGCTTGATCAATCAGCGCGATTTCTTTTTCGCAAAAACTGATTTTAACACCTTTCAAGATAAATCGACCACTCAAATAGTCAGGCACAATCCTTTCAATACTTACACCAAAATCTTTACTAGCAAGACAATATTCAGTGGTATTTTTAAGCAAATTAGAGTCGTTATATTGTAGATCTCCCCACAACAATAGGGTCAATAAACTTGGAATTAAAAGAAGGCCTAAAAGCACTCTTTTAATGAAGACTTTTAGCATGAGCAAAGTCCTGCACTTGAAATGGATTTGGATGAAAAAATCTTAAGACAATCATACACCCTAAAATCTGATAATCACAAGGGTAATACAGTCAAATAATAAGACTATTAGTGGTTTATAAAACTAGGTCCTTGACTGATAAAACATAATAAATTACGCTCCTTGCCATTGGCGGGCGTAGCTCAGCTGGCAGAGCGCCAGGTTGTGGTTCTGGAGGTTGCCGGTTCGATCCCGGTCGCTCGCCCCATTATTTACTCTCAAGGGCCCGTAGCTCAGTGGTAGAGCACACCGCTCATAACGGTTTGGTCGCAGGTTCGATCCCTGCCGGGCCCACCACAAACCTTTTGAGTAAGAATTTTGACAAACTTGCCAGCTAAGTAGAGCCAAAGTTCAAATGACTCCATGCCATTAGAAAACAGATACATCTTTTTGCAACAGAAGGAAATTTTATAGATACCTCTCTATGAAAAGATTCTATAATACACGCCTAGATCTTGCTCTGTAATAGAGATCTTGAGTTGTAATTCATCCGCAAGCTGCCTTGCGTAATGCTCATGTACGTTCCAAATAGACATAAAGTATTTTCTGGAAGAATCTGTTAGTATGGATCTCTTGGAATCACTGGCAGAAACAATAACCTCACCCGAGACCCTCACACACACTTCATCCCCTTTATCGTCTATTTTTATTTCTCCTCCACAAGGCAAATGTGCTTGACTCAAAACTGCGACACAAAGAAACAGTTTTGCGTGATTACTAGTTCTCCAAGATGCCCGCAATGAATTCAGATCTATAAAAGAAATGTTTATACGCTTTTCTGCAAAAAAATCGCTAGCTAATCTTTCCATATTGGCAATGCTCAAAGGCTCATCGCTATAGCCATACAATTCTCTAAAAAATCTTAATCTGACTATTGCAGAATTTGCAGCTGATGATGCCAACTGAATAGACTGATTTTTTATCGAATCATTAGGATTATCGATAAACTCAACACTATTTTTTATTGCTCCAAGTATACCAGAAAGTTCATGACTAAATTTCGCACTTATCATTTGTGCTAACAAAGTAACCAAGACCATTACCAAAAAAACCCTCAAAGGTATAAAACTCGCAAACAGACCGTGTTAATACATCCCTATCACAAAGCATATAAACCAGTAATCATAAAATGACTTAAATTGCAAACTATCTGGTAAAAGATCTGTAAAAATCCTACAACACAGTACATAATGATTGGCTATATACCAATAAAAAGCCGAATAAGACAAGCAGCAAGAGTGCACAGAAAAAAGAGTAAAAAAATCTGTAATAAAAAAATGATGCAATTGTAAAGCTGCGTCATGAGGCAACGCCATTTATCATTTAACTAACCATAAAAAAAAGAATCATGGTTCATAATTTACATAAATACAAAGCAGACCTACTGTTCCTTCCTTTAGGAGGAGCAAATGAGATAGGGCTAAACGCCAATTTATACCATTACCAAGGTAAGTGGTTAATGGTGGATTGCGGTAATGGCTTTGCAGACGACATTCCTGGAGTAAAAATACTACTGCCTGATCTAAGATTCATAATACAAAAAAAAAGCAGCCTTCTAGGTCTTTTTATTACCCATGCACATGAAGATCACATGGGCGCAATTCCACACCTTATTTCAGAATTACAGTGTCCAATCTTTACAACAAGATTTCCTGCTAATCTGTTAAAACTCAAACTTCTAGATTACGATTTACCTTATACTCCAGAAATAGTCATCATAGAGCCAGATTCACAACTTTCTCTCAAGCCTTTTGAAATACAAACCGTTTCTCTGACTCACTCTTCTCCAGAAATGCAGGGACTGATAATCAAAACAGACAAAGGAAATATTTTGCATACCGGAGATTGGAAATTTGATGCAGGACCAGTAATTGGGCCAGTATCGAATAAAGATTTGATACGCAGTACCGCAAAAGAAGGTTTTTTAGCAATTGTTTGTGATTCAACAAATGTATATTCTCCCGGAAAAGCGGCATCTGAAGAAGATTTGCAAAAAAGTTTAATCAAGTTAATACAAGAGTGTCCTAACCTTGTATTGGTTACGACATTTGCATCCAACCTTGCCCGAATAGCAAGTATCTTAATTGCAGCCAAAGAATCTTGCAGAAAAGTGGTGCTGACAGGACGTAGCATAGACAGAATGATGAAAGCAGCAAATGCCAGCGGTTATATCTTTGAAATAGAAAATATAATAGATGAGCAAGATATACCGCGCTATCCTCGCAAAGAGATATTGATAATCGCAACCGGATGCCAAGGCGAAGAAAATGCCGCCACAAGAAGGATAGTAGACGGTGCTCACTCTATAAAATTGCAAACTCACGACACAGTAATCTTTTCGTCAAAAATTATTCCCGGTAACGAAAAGCTTGTAGGACATATAGTAAATAGACTTGCAATTGAAGACATAAGGGTTGTGACAGAGAGAGATCATTTTGTGCATACGTCGGGACACCCTTGTCAAGATGACCTAAAAGAAATGTACGACATAGTAAAACCAAAAATTAGTATTCCAGTACACGGAGAGCCAGCGCACATACACAAACATGCGGCATTTGCCAAAAGCCTGGGCGTAAAGCATGCAATCAAGGTAGAAAACGGTAGCGTGGTAAAACTTGACCCTACAAACCCACAAATTCTAGGAAAAGTACACAGTGGGTATTTAGCACTAGATGGACACATCACAATGCCTACATCTGCAGCAGTTCTTAAAACAAGAGTAGCACTACTAAGCGCTGGAACAATTGTTATAACAATACTGTTAGACAGTAAAAAACATAAGCTAACTCATTCTCCCATCTTTACAGCCCCTGGGTGTTTAGACGAACACATCGACAAAGAACTTATCAAAGAACTCAGTAGTCAAGTACGTCGCATCGCCGATGGCACAAGGCAACTAAGACAAGATCTTAATAAGAACATAAAAAAGTATGTAAAAAAGGCTATCCTTTCTAGATTGGGCAAATCTCCTCTTATTATAGTCAACACAGTACATGTATAAATCTATAAGACTCTATGAATCCAGAACAAGAAAAGCTAATTCGCACAATTCTAAATCAAGTAACTCACTGTTCCTCTTTAGAAGAATTAGATCAATTAAAAACAGACTTGCTTGGAAAACAGGGGCTCATTACCAAGCAATTTATACAAATCAAAACTTCTGCACTAAGCAATTGCGTGGAACTGAGTAAGCAAATCAATCTACTCAAAAACGAAGCTACGGAACTTTTGTTAGCAAAAAAAACGGAATTAGAACAGAAAAAATTGTCCGCAACAATTGAGACAGAGTGGTACGATCTCACAATACCAGGAAAACCAAAAGAATTAGGCAAAATTCATCCTATCACTCAAGCAAAAAAAGAAATTTTTGAGATACTAAAGACTTTTGGTTTTATTGAGCAAAAGGGGCCCAACATTGAGGATGAATGGCATAATTTTACCGCCTTAAATATGCCCGCAGAACATCCCGCAAGACAAATGGTGGATACTTTTTATCTAAAACAAGATTCCCCAAATAAGTTATTGCTCAGAACTCACACCTCTAACGTACAGATAAGAGTTATGAGAGATCACTCACCCCCTTTCAGCTTTATTTCTGCTGGCAGAGTGTACAGAAAAGATTCAGACGCAACTCATACACCAATGTTTCACCAAATAGAAGGTGTATTAGTCAATAACAATTGCACATTTGCAAACATGAAGTTTTTGCTCATAGAGCTAATTAAAAGATTCTTTGGAGATGACATAGTGATGCGATTACGTCCAAGTTTTTTTCCCTTTACTTCGCCTTCAGCAGAAGTGGATATAAAAATACCAAATAGTGACAAATGGTTAGAGGTCATGGGTCTTGGAATGATTCATCCAACAGTATTTCACCACTGTGGATTTAAAGAAAATTGTAAAGGCTTTGCATTTGGCCTAGGAATCGAAAGATTTGCTATGATCAAATACAATATAGGAGACTTAAGACACATGTTCGAATCTGATCTTAGATGGGTACAACATCACGGCTTTGGTATCTTTGATTATCAAATCAAATGATTGGGGCCTTTTTAGATACGATCTAATATTCATTCATAAAAACTAAGTAATGATACTCACTTTAAAGTGGCTAAAAGAATTTTTGGACACCAACGCTTCTATAGAAATCATTGAGGAAACCTTAACCAGCATAGGGTTAGAAGTTGAATCGGTAATTGACAGACGAGCTGAACTGAGCTGCTTTTTGATCGGCAAGATATTGGAAGCATCCCCCCATCCAAACGCAAACAAGCTACAAGTATGCAAAGTACAAATTTCTGATACCAAAGTACTACAAATTGTTTGTGGAGCGCAAAATGCAAGAGCAGAAATTCTAGTAGTTCTTGCACCAATTGGTACACAAATAAATAGCACTTCCATTGTTATCAAAGAAGCCGAAATTAGAGGAGTAAAGAGTTACGGAATGCTTTGCTCACGTGCTGAATTGTCTTTAGGTAAGGAGATTTTACCAGAACAATTAGAGAGCGGTATTCTAGAAATGCCGGAAACAGCTCAAATTGGAGATAATTTAACAAAGTATTTTGACTTAGACGACATCATTTTTACGTGCAACGTGACTCCAAACAGAGGCGATTGTTTGTCTGTATACGGTATTGCAAGAGATCTCAGTGCAAGTGGCATTGGCACATTAAAAACCCTTACACTACCAACAACGACGCTACCTGAGATTGTAGATAACTCAGAAAATGCTGCATCAGCAAAATGTGCAATTTTCTCGCTTTGGCAGATCGAAAATATTACTCAATTACAAACACCAAGTTGGATAAGGTACAGACTAGAAAACGTAGGAATAAAAAGAGTAAATCCTGTAGTAGATATATTAAATTATGTCTCTCACAGTTTTGGGCAACCAATGCATGCATACGATGCAACAACTCTAAAGGGACAGTTAAGCGTTAATTATGCAAAACAAGGCTGTGATTTTCTTGCGCTTGATGCAAAACAGTATCATCTTGTAGATAGTGATATCGTGATCAATGCAGGCAAAGAAATAGCTGCAATAGCCGGAATTATAGGATCCCAAGATACCAAAATTGCCCTCACTACGTCCAAAATAGTGATAGAATCCGCTGTCTTTGACGCAACAACAATATCAAATACAGGAAAAAGATTAAAGATACAAACTGAAGCAAGATATCGTTTCGAACGTCATGTAGATCCAGAATTGTGCCTAACTGCAGCACAAATTGCGGTTCAAATGTGTGTAGAAATATGTGGTGGAAAGCTTATAGCCAGCAGCGTCGCAAAGCGCAATAACACTAAACAAAAATTTCTTGTACTAAACATTAGCAACGTGGAGAATTTTCTGGGATTAAAAATTGCAGAGAACGAAATTATCGCGATTTTAGAAAAGCTAGGGTTTGTGATAAACAAAACTGAGCAAAATTACAAAGTTGCTGTTCCCTCCTGGAGGTCAGATATAGACAACGAAAATGATCTAATCTCAGAAATTATCAGAATTTACGGTTACAACAGGATCCCAGCTCAAAATATACCTCAAGTTTATACAAAAAATACTCCAGACAAAGTAGCAATACTAAACACCCTACTCGTTCAAAGCGGATATACAGAAGTCATCACATGGTCCTTTGTAAGCAACAAAGCATCGAAAGAATTTTCCATTAATAACAACGCCATCGAATTAGAAAATCCTATATCTGAAGAACTTGCCTATTTGCGGCAAAGTATCATTCCAAACCTTTTAGAAACAACCAAAAAAACTCAAGCCAGAAGCATCAATAGCGCATCTGTATTTGAAATAGGGCCTGTATTTTGGGATGTCAACCCTGATGATGAAATAGAAACTCTTGCACTGCTAAAATGCGGCCCTATTGAAGAAATGAATCCTTACAATAAACCCCAAAATGCAGACATATGTGATCTTAAGGGTGATATTGAGTACTTATTCAAATACCTCAAAATAGATCTTACAAAGTTATCTTATAGCCAGCAAAATCTTCCCAAATTCTGTCATCCCAAAAAATGCAGCAATATTTTCTTAGACGGTATTAAGTTAGGCTATATGGGAGAATTGCATCCAGGCCTTGCTAAAGAGCTCAAATGCAAAACGCTAATTGCTGAGCTTTATATAGATAGTTTGCAAATGCCCAAACTTGCTTTGTCAAATTCATATTATTGTCCGTCTAGTTATCAGGCTGTTAAAAGGGATTTAGCTTTTTTGATAGATCAAAAAAGGGAATTAGGACCAATTCTTACAGCTGTGTTAAATCTAAGAACAGACCTGATAAAAAAAGTAAATTTGTTTGACATATTCCAAGATCACAGCATTCCAAAGGAAAAAAAATCTTTTGCAATTACATACTGGATTCAGGCAGAAGATCGCACACTTACAGACTCTGAAATCACTCAAGTACAACAACAAATCATCTCCTTAGTTTATGAGGAATTTAAAGCGACACTGAGAGTGTAGTTGTAAATACAGCCTAATTTAGCAATATGCTCTCATCCCAATCAATTATGAGATGTCTATTGTTTTACAATCTCATTTTTATCGTGATATTATAGGGAAAGAATTCTCGACAATTGGGACAAATTAAGTGTCTATTCCGATACACTCCGAAGCAGATTTCGTCAAAATGAGAGCAGCCGGCAAACTTGCTGCTAATGTTTTGGACTATATAGAACCTTTTGTGCAACCCGGAGTTTCTTCAAATGAGCTCAACGATTTGTGTCATAAGTATATAGTACAAAATGGAGCAATACCGGCGCCTCTAAATTATAAAGGTTTTCCAAAATCAATATGTACTTCTATTAATCATGTGGTGTGTCACGGAATACCAGATTCCAGAAAACTCAAAAATGGAGATATTGTAAATATTGACGTAACAGTGATCTTAAAAGGATGGCACGGAGACACAAGCCGTATGTTTTGCGTTGGAGACGTCAGCATCAAAGCAAAAAAAATAGTACAGATTAGTTACGAAACCATGATGAAAGGCATAGAGACCATAAGACCTGGCTCTACTCTGGGAGATTTAGGCTATGCAATGAGTCAGCACGCCCATAATCATGGATTTTCTGTTGTAACAGATTACGGGGGGCACGGAATAGGCAAAATTTTTCATGACGAACCTTTCGTATTTAATTATGGAGAACCAAATAAAGGCTTAAGGTTAGAAGAAGGAATGTTTTTTACAGTAGAGCCAATGATCAATGAAGGAACGCACAAAACTATCGTCAATAGCGTAGATAAATGGACTGTAACTACACGAGATAAAAAACTATCGGCCCAATTTGAGCACACTGTGGCAGTTACAAAAGATGGATATGAAATCTTCACCCTATCTTGAAAAAATGCTCACCCACCGCTATGGATAAAAAAGAGCCGCACTTTTTAGGTCATAGAGCAAGAGTAAAAGAAAAGTTTCTCAAATCTCCAGGCTCTTTGCAAGACTACGAGCTTTTAGAACTCGCATTGTTTTGGGCCCTACCTCGCAAAGATACTAAACCTATTGCAAAACAAATGCTAAGCGATCTCAAAAATCTTGCAGGCATAATATACGCAGATCCAGACAAATTGCTCAGTGTTGAAGGAGCAACTCAAGGCATGCTTGTTAATTTCATGGTAATACGAGAATTTTTAGATCGTGTACTAAAGCAAAATATCATCAATACACATGTACTAAGCTCTTGGAATGCTCTTGTTGAATATTTGCAAACTAGTATGGGAAGTATCAAAACAGAGCAATTCCGCATAATTTTTTTAAATAGCAAAAACATTATTGTAGCAGATGAGCTGCAATCTGTAGGCACAGTAGATCAAACATCAATCTATCCAAGGGAAGTAGTAAAAAGAGCTTTATTTCATGAGGCAACCGCCATCATTTTGGTACACAATCATCCCAGTGGAGACCCAAAACCTTCAAGAGCCGACATCGAATTAACTAAAGAAGTAGTACAAGCTTGCGCAACTTTTAATATCAAGGTGCACGATCATGTCATCATCAGCAAAAAGAAATTCTTTAGCTTTAAGTCTGAGTGCTTATTATAAAATTCAGGTATTCATATTTAGCGTTCTTGACGCTTTTTTTGTACTGAATAGGCGTAGTTTATAATCTCTGCAACAGCCTCGTAATACTGAGGCAAAATGGCTTGTTCAACTTCTACGTTTTGGTACAAAGATCTGGCAAGCTTTTTGTTTTCTATAATGATCACTCCACTTTCTCTTGCAATAGTTTTCATTTGTAGCGCCAGTTCTCCTAATCCTTTAGCAGTAATACAAGGAGCGTTCATGCTTTTTTCATCGTACTTTAAAGCAATAGCTACATGATTAGGATTGGTCAAAAGCAAATCCGCCTTTTGTACCGCTATTGCAACATTATACCTAAGACTCCTTACCATTTGTCTTTTAATATATCTCTTCATTTCTACGTTTCCTTCCGTTTGACGATATTCATCTTTGATCTCTTGTTTCGTCATTTTAAGACCAAGAAAATATGCTCGTCTTTGAAAGAGATAATCCCCTATTGCAATTGCTCCCATGATTAAAGAAACAAAACCTAAAACTAATAGGATACGATGATACAAAACCTTTATTATTGATTGAGCAGGCATATGAGAATAATCACATAGGTATGCAAAACTACTTTTTACTACAAAGTATAACAAAGCTCCTAAGATCAAAATTTTTAGGCAGTTTTTTAACAATTCTATGAAATTTTTAAAAGAGAAAATCCGATTCAAACCGTTTATCGGAGAAAGAGCAGAAAATCTTGGTTTTAATGTATGTACACTTAATACAAAACGAAAATGATGAATAAAATTTGCGCATATACTCAAAATCAGCAGAATCAAAAAAAATGGTATGCAAATCCAAAACGCTTTAATCACAAGTCCACGTAGCAAAACACTCAAATACCCATCAATTAGAATAAAATCTCCGGCATTAGAGATAAAGCCTTGCAAATAAAGAGCATACTTTTTTGCTATCATTGGCAGCAAAAAAATCAAAGATAGAAAAAGACCAAGAATAGAAAAAAAACTGTATAATTCTTTGGAAACTATTACTTGACCTCTCTTTAAGGCCTCCTGAGAACGCTTTTGAGTAGGCTGTTCGGTTTTAGAATCTTTATCTTGAAGGGATTCTTCAGACATTGTTGATATTTACTTTGCAAAATTGCATTGAATTAAAGGTTAAGATGCGCCTTACGTTAGAAATGTTAATAGAAGATGAAAGTTGGGCTAAACACAAATTAGTCTCAAAACATTATATACGAAAAGTCGCCAAATCTACTCTAAATTCGGCAGGTTGGGTACATCTACCCTCTCATGTATCAATATGTATATTGCTTACGCACAACGCTAAAATGCAGGAGTTAAATCATAATTTTCTAGGCATTAATAAGCCTACAAATGTTCTTGCATTTCCTTTAGAAAATCGTGATCCTCGGGTACTACTATCTACTAATCTTGTAAAATTTGAGCTCGGAGATCTAGCGCTTGGGTATCAAATATTTCAAGATGAATTGGTCCAATATAATTTAACTCTTAAAGAACATTTTACACACCTCATAATTCATGGAATTTTACACACACTAGGCTTTGATCATGAAAATGATTCGGACTCCAAAATAATGTATAAAATAGAAGATGAGATACTTGAACAACTTAACATTAAAAGATGTATAAGATCTGCCTATCTCAATCTTAAGTAGTACCCTTCTAAAAGAGGACTCGCTAGACAATAAGCCAAATTTTCTATACAATATACTTGTTATTAGGACATAAGTCACAATTTACACACGCGTTTCAATAAATGCCAAAAGAAGAATCCATACAATGCACTGGTAAAGTCGTAGAAATATTACCAGGTGGAAGCTTTCGTGTTGAATTAGAGCAACAAAATCAGCATCAAATCAGAGCCTATAGCGCAGGCAAAATCAAGAAGAACCGCATCAGAGTCTTAAAGGGAGATAAAGTCACAGTTGAAATGACATTATACGACCTAAACAGCGGTAGAATAGTGCAAATTCACAGAAACCGCATTCCTCCTCCTGCAAAGACCTTTGCGAAAAAGAAAATCAGACCCAACTAAGAATGCGTTCAAGATGATTTTCTTGAATGCATCAGTTTGATTGGTGCTAGGCCTTTCTGCATTCTAAACCACTAGATTTCGAGAAAGTTTCTGGGTAATCTGTTGCAAACTTTACTCCCGAATATAGCTCCTTTCAATGCGAACAAATTACCCGATTTACTCTCTTCAAGAAGCAAATTTACGCTTTGGCGACAAAGTGATACTCAATGACGCCAATATACATTTGCATGATCAGGACAAAGTCTGCCTAATTGGATCTAATGGGTCTGGCAAATCTACATTGTTAAAACTAATAGCAGAGATACATGAAGCAGATTCTTGCAGTATTTTTAAACGCCCTGGTCTTAAAATAGCCTACTTAAAGCAAGATGTTTTGCTAGAAGATAATCTTACTGCAAATAGTTTTGTGCTGTCCAAAGCTCAATGTACGCAATATGTTGCCTCTACTTACTTAAGATATTTAAGCGTACCAGAAGAACAGCTGACTAATGCAATGTCCGGAGGCGAAAAAAGAAGACTTGCTTTGGCCACAACTCTTGCAAAGGAGGCGGATCTGCTGCTGCTTGATGAACCAACGAACCACTTAGATATTTCCGCAATAGAATGGCTAGAAGAATATTTATTAAAAAAACATCGTGGAGCTATAGTATGCGTAAGCCATGATCGTCAATTCCTTAGCAATCTTACCAATAAAATTTGGTGGCTAGAAAAAACAGTACTGCGCAAGTTTGACAAAGGTTTCAAGTTTTTTGAAGAATGGCAAGAAGAGATTTTTGCACAAGAAGAAAATGCTTTGCTCAAGCTTAATAAAAAACTTGATGCAGAAACAAAATGGCTACATCAAGGAGTCACTGCAAGACGCAAAAGAAATCAAAAAAGATTAACAAATCTGCATAACCTAAGATCTGAAGTCAAAACTCGTCTCCAAGCATCAACCAAAAACTCAATCAATCAAGAACAAGATCAATTCATCAGCAAGACCAAATTTATTATTGAAGCAAAAGACATAAGTCATGGATATGCAGACAGAATGTTAATAAAAAATTTCGATTACAAAATTATAAAAGGAGAAAAAATAGGGCTTATTGGGCCTAACGGCTGCGGAAAATCCACTCTGCTTAAAATACTTTCAAAAGAAATTACGCCAAAATCGGGTAGCGTGATACACGGACAAAATTTAGAAATCGGATATCTAGACCAAAATAAAAGTACAATTAACCTAGACCATACCTTAATGGAAACTCTATGCCCTAACGGAGGCCATTACGTTAAAGTACACGACTCTGACATGCATGCCGGAGCCTACCTAAAGCAATTTCTTTTTGATCCAAAACTGCTACACAGTAAAGTTTCTAACTTATCTGGAGGACAAGTGAGTAGGTTACTACTTGCAAAAATTTTAGCTCAAAAAAGTAATTTTCTTATTTTGGATGAGCCAACAAACGACCTAGACATAGAAACTTTGGATTTCTTATTAGATCATTTGAGCAATTACAAAGGCACAGCAATAATAGTAAGTCACGATCGAGACTTTCTAAATCAACTTGTCACTAGAACCATCATTTTATCTAAAGAAGGCATTAAAGAAGTGATAGGAGGTTACAAAGCCGAAGAAAATAACAAAAATCAAGATGTCAAACAAGCAAAAGATTCAACTAAATCTAAACCAGCCAGAACACAACTAAGCTACAATCTGAAAAGACAATTGGATTTATTACCCCAGGAAATCGCATCTTTGGAAAAAGAAAAAAAATCCATAGAAATATTGTTGACTAATCCAGATTGCGGTAAAGATGCAAAAGCATTAGGGAATCTTGCCAAACGAGTTGATGCAATAGTTGAAGAATTAGAGGTTAAAATGCAACAATGGATCGAGCTTGAAGAAGCTCAAGCACAAATAAAAAAATAGTCTCGCAATGTCTAGTGTTATAACAAGATTCGCACCTTCTCCAACAGGAATGTTGCACATTGGAGGCGCAAGAACAGCGCTGTTTAATTACCTATTTGCTAAAAATCAAGGAGGTAAGTTTTTACTGCGTATCGAAGATACGGATCAAAGTAGAACATCCCAAGAATATCTAGAGGAAATCATAACCGGCCTAACCTGGCTTGGAATAGAATGGGAAGAACCCTTAGTAATACAATCACAAAATGCTGCAAAACACAGAGCAATTGCAAAAAAATTAGTAGAAATAGGAGCGGCATACTATTGCTTTGAGCAACAAACGCAAGATCAATTCAAATCCTACAATAAAAATCATCAGAAATTTGTTAGCCCGTGGAGAGATATAACATCAGATAGGTATCCAAAGGATGTACAACCTGTAATCAGGTTAAAAATAAACCACGCAGGCAATACAACTTTAGAAGATCTAGTTCAAGGCAGAGTAACAGTTGAAAATTTACATTTAGAAGACGTAATACTGCTTAAAAGCGACGAAAACCCCACATACATGCTTGCCGCAGTATGCGATGATCACGAAATGCAAATATCGCACATCATAAGGGGCGATGATCATCTTACCAATGCATTCTTACAGATGCAGATATATAAAGCCTTGAATTGGAATATTCCAAAAATGGCGCACATACCTTTAATTCACGGACCTGATGGACAAAAATTATCCAAAAGACATGGAGCCTTAGGAGTGTCTAACTATAAAGAAAATGGCTACCTACCAGATGCATTGTGCAATTATCTAGTCAAACTTGGATGGAGCCATAAAGACCAAGAAATCTTTTCACGCACACAAATGGAGCAATTATTCCATGTAAAAGACATAAACAAAGCTCCGGCAAGACTCGATATAGAAAAGCTTAAAAATATCAATGCTCACTATATAAAAAATGCCGATGATGCATATCTTTCCAGTATAGTAGTATCGGAGCTATTAAAAGATCAGGATTTAAGTAAAGAATCCCAAAATGCTGTACTGAAAGGTATAAAAGATCTCAAAACTAGAGCAAAAACTCTAAACGAATTGAAAATTGCTTCCCACATTTATGCAATTGAAATTCCTATAAATTACGAGCCAGACGCACTAAAAATCATAAAGGAAATCGGGCCTGTATTGATAAATACGATTTTAGAATTGTTAAATCAAAATTTGGAAAATTTTACTGCATCAAATTTGCAAAAACAATTTCAAGACTTTGCAATTGCTCAAAACGTAACCCTTGGAGAGATAGCGATACCCTTGCGATCTCTCATTACCGGCACAACAAAATCTCCAAGCATATTTGGTATAATGGAAAATATCGGATCACAAAACACGCTCAAAAGAATATTGGACTCAATGAAATATGCTGAATCATTTAACACAGCTGTGGAAAGTAAATAAATTTCCCAACTCTATCATAATTGCCGGATCAGATACTCAAAGCAGTAAAAATTTGATTTTAAATTTCATTGATAGTGTATCTGCAGATGAACATAAGCTGAGGTCTGCAAATAACCTAGACATATACCAAATAGAAAAAGATGTAGCTCACAAATCGATTCTAATAGAACAAATTAGACATCTAAAAATTTGGACCAATCAAAGCTCCGTACTTGGGAAAAACAAATTTGCGCTCATTTGTGACGCAGAATCCATGACTTTCAGCGCTGTAAATGCATGCCTTAAAATTCTTGAAGAGCCAAGCAGGAATACCTACTTTTTTCTAACGACTAACTCTCCAAAATCCCTCCCCAAAACAATGCTTTCTAGGTGTTGGCTATTACATAACACTGTAACTACTCAAGATCCCCTTTATCTTGAGTTAACAGAAACCCTACTTAATTCTAATTTAGAAGAATTACAAAAGTTACTTTTAAGGAAAGAAATACAAAAATCGATGAAAAATGTTTTACTGTGTTGGCTCAGGTCAAGCTTAGTAAAAACAAACAACTTGAATGATCTAGAGATGAAGCTTCTTGCTAAAATGAAATTGCCAAATCTAGCAAAAGCTTTAAAAATCACAGATAAAGTGAACGAACTAATACAATCTCACCTCGAATTATCTTTTGATACAAGACATATTGCAACTCTGATACTTGCGGAGCTCTTTCCAGATGATTAATTTTTTATCTTCTAAGATATCAACCGCTCTCTCAATAAATCCAGCACACACAAAAGCCTTAGCAAGATTGAGTATTGATACAGTCAGAGATCTAATCTTTTATTCACCAAGAAGTTACAAGAAAAAAATACTAAATCCAGATCTCAATAACTATAGCGGCACCGGCACAACAATAATAAGAGGAACATTACAAACAGAACTGCAAAGATTGCAAAAGCGGATTGTAACTAAATTAAAAACTAAGACGCATATGATAGAGTTAGTCTTTTTTGGAAAAGTGCATCCATTTTTAAAAGCAAAATTAAAAGTAGGGCAAAACTACATAGTCGAAGGAGAAGTTACTGCGCACAATCAAAATCTACAAATAGTACAACCAGAATTTATATTCTCCTCCTCCGAAATTGTCTTAATAGAGCCTCTTTACAATCTAACGTATGGCATAAACAACAAAAGACTACACCAGTATATAAGAAAAGGTCTGAATTTAATAAAGAATCTGATACAAGTACAAAATCTTACAGTACAAGAACCGCACTTGTGGAATTTATACAAAAATCTTGTGGCAATACATCAACCAATTGATCAAAATACCTATATAGAAGAAGCAAAAATAGCCCTGCAAAATCTTGCAGCAGAAGAACTCATCGCTCATCAAATATTTTTAAGCCAAGTAAAACAAAAACTTAAATCAGACACCTATAAAAAAAATGTTACCTTGCAAGATCAAGTACTAACAAATCTTGGATTTAGACTAACACAAAGTCAGTTATCAGCACTTGAGTCAATAGAACAAAATCAATGCCACAAAACCCAAATGATACGTCTTTTGCAGGGAGACGTTGGTTCTGGAAAAACAGCAATAGCACTGCTCAGTATGTTAAATGTCATTCCTCAAGGTCAAGCAGCACTAATGGTACCAACAGAATTACTCGCCGTACAGCACTATAAATATTTTCAAAAAGCATTATTCGGCACAACAATTAGCTGCTGCATACTCACAGGAAGCTTATCTCAAAAAGAAAAAAATTTAGCACTTAAAAAAATACAAAACGGCACCTCTATTATCATAGGTACTCATGCACTATTTCAAGAAAAGGTACAATTTAGCAATTTAAGATACATAGTCATTGATGAACAACACAGATTTGGAGTAAAGCAAAGACTTGCACTGATAGAAAAAGCAGAAGTACCAGATCTTTTACTCATGACTGCAACTCCAATACCTAGAAGTCTTGCAATGATACTTCTTGGTAATATCTCCGTATCTCAAATGATTAAATCCCAACACAATGCAAAAATTACGACACTGGTAATGCCCGACGTCAAAGAGCAAGAAATTTACAAAGCAATACAAAAAACCATCAGCAAAGGAGAAAAGGTTTATTGGATTTGTCCATTTATAGAAAACAATGAGGATTTAGACATAAGCGTTAGTAATGTAGAAAATAGATTTGAAAAAATCAAAATGCACTTTGCAGAACACCAGGTAGCAATGATGCACGGAGAGACTCCAATGCTATTGAGAGAAACGATAATGGAAGAATTTGCTCATGGCCAAAAAAGCATTTTGGTTGCAACTACTATAGTTGAGGTCGGCGTAGATGTTCCAAATGCTACTCTAATTATTATAGAAAATGCAGAAAGATTCGGTTTAGCACAATTACATCAATTAAGAGGTAGAGTAGGTAGAAGCAATCTGGATTCTTATTGTATTTTATTTTATTCGTCTTTGTATCTTTCTAAAACTGCAAAACAAAGGCTAGAGTTTATGCGATCTTGCAATGACGGATTTTTGATCGCAGAAGAAGATTTAAAATTAAGAGGAGCAGGAGACGTATTAGGAGTTAAACAAAGTGGTTCAGAAGATTTTTACTTTGTAGACAAAGCCCAATTGACAGAAGAATACTATTCAAAAGTGCTGCAAGATGCAAAAAATATTACTCCCAACAGCCCGTCTTGGAATTTTTACACTAATATAATCTCGAAAAAAAATATCGCAGAATCTCCACCGCATAGGTAAATGCACAATCTTAAATTCTGACTAAAACATTCTCAATCTCATCCATACACCATTTTTTTGCTCTATGGCTTAAGAGTGGTACAACTAATTTTTGAATTTGGTAGTAGTAGTTCTTGAGAAATGACATCTCCTGAATAGATAATGCTGAAAACTCAAGTAATGCGCTGCAATAAGGTACCACAGTCAATTGCTCAAAACACAAAAAGCCTTTTAGCAAATCTGATTCTTTGATGTAACAGAGATTTTCAATACGAATGCCATATTCTCCTTCTTTATAATAGCCAGGTTCATTAGATAGAATCATTCCGGATTGTAAAATCACATCACTTATGGAACTAATATTTTGAGGGCCTTCGTGCACTGACAGACAGTTACCCACTCCGTGACCTGTACCATGAGGATAATCATAACCATCATGGCGCAAAAACTGACGGGCAAGAACATCTAAATGCTTGCCTGTTGTGCCTTTTGGAAAAGACGCTGATGCCAAAGCTATATGACCTTTAAGAACCTGAGTGTATTTAATCTTTTGTTCCTGTGTTGCCAAACCTCCTAATACTAGATTTCTAGTAACATCGGTGGTACCTCCAAGATAATGCCCCCCAGAATCTATCAAGATTATACCCTGTGAAAGTATTTTCGAATTTTGTAAGTCGGGCCTGTAGTGAATGATTGCACCATTTTCTCTAAACCCACAAATCGCTGCAAAGCTTTCGCATATATAGCCTTGACTGAGCTGCCTATATTTGACGAGTAATTGAGTCACATCATATTCTTTGAAGGAAACACCCCCCGAAAGACAAATCTCTACAAGCTCTGCAAAAGCCTCACATAAAGCTACTGCATCTTGAATATGTCTCAACCTTGCCCATTCAAGTTCTGTTGTATTTTTACAAGCTTTGTGCATTTCAACTGGACTTGTCCTCTCTATCGCATGATGCTTTTGAGATAAAAGCTCAATGAAATGTACTGCAGTAGATTTTGGGTCAACTACTGCGGTACTTGCATTCAAATTCAATAATGACTGTTCAAAAGATTCCTCTTCCAATATTTCTACTAAATCTTGCCATTCTTCCAAAGGAACAAAGCTTTCTGCATTACGTACAAAAAACAATACTTTTTCCTTCTTGATGATTGCTCTTGAAAGTAAGACAGGAGTATGAATTAGATCGTTTCCCCTAATGTTTAAAATCCAGTTTGAAGTGATGGGGTCAGTAATGACTAAATATTGTGCATCTTGTTGCTTCATAAATTCTGTACATAGGGCAATCTTTGCCTGAGCGGAGATCCCAGAATAAACTGCAGAGTATTCGAAATATTGAGATTTGGATTTTTGGTCTCTTTCTGTCCATATTGTGTCTACAAAGTTTTCAGCAATTTTTACAAGCCTTAGACCATTTAGAAAAGAAATATGTTTTTTGGTAAATAATTTTGCATCATACCCTACGAGAACATCCAAAGGCAGATGTTTTGAGTAATCGCTTTCGGATTGATTAATGATCAAATAGTTGCTTCCACAAAGTTCAATTGCAGCTTGAGCAAGATATCTCCCATCAGTCATCAAAAGTATTTGATCCTGAGTAATAATGGCAATGCCGTTGGATCCGCTAAATCCAATGACATACTCAAGTCTCTTCAAATTGCTTGAGCATTCTCCGGCTCCATATTCATCCCAAGATGGAACAAGATATCCAAACAAATTCTCTTTTTTAATTAACTCTCTAATTTTGCCAAGTCTTTTATCTCTTTGAGCTTTGATATCCATTCTACCTCTGTAAATATTGTTGCACCAACACGAACGGCTTCTAAAAATTTACTACCAGCCTTTTCTCCAACAATCACAAAATCTACTGTCTCTGATACATTGCTTACGACCCTTATTCCAAGACGTTCAGCTTGAGCTTTTGCTTCACTACGAGACATTGAAACTAATTTTCCTGTAAAAACAGCTGTTTTATCTGCAAAATTCGCATTACCAGAAGAAAAATCATACTTTGTGATTCTAAGCAATTGAATTAATCTGTCTACGATTTCCAAATTTTGGCTACTGAGAGCAAAATGCTTGATATGCGCAGTTACAGCTTTACCAATATCAATCTCACAACGATTTTCTGCAATATCCTTGATACCTACTAAAAAAGCTTCAGCATCAACAAAAGTTTTCGCAAGAACAAGCGAACATACCTTGCCAACTCCCCTAATGCCAAGACAAAAAATAAAACGCTCTAACGAAACATTCCTCGCGCTTTCAATGCTCAAAAGCAAATTATCTACAGATTTTATCCCCCATCTTTCTATTTGGACTAACTTGTCTTTGACTTGATCTAGCACAAAAATATCTGCAATATTTTTGATATAGCCCTTTTGCAAAAGAAGATTTACGTACTCTTTACCAAGGCCTCTAATGTTTAAAGCATCTTTAGAGGCAAAATGACAAATGCCTTGATAAATTTGATCAGGACAGGCCAAATGATTGGAACAAAATAGCACAATCGATTCCTCCTGATCAAAGGATACACAAAATCCACATGACGGGCAAACTGTGGGAGGCAATATTTTGATACTTGATGACAAATCTCTACTTTCAAAATCAACTGCACAAATTTTAGGAATCACGTCTCCAGATCTTTGCAAATATACCAGATCCCCTATACGAATATCTTTGCGTTCTATTTCTTTATAGTTATGCAGAGTCGCTCTAGATATTTGCACACCTGCGATGCTTACAGGCTCTAAATGAGCAACAGGCGTTAAAACTCCCGTCCTGCCAACTTGCGTTACTACATTTTGTAACCTGGTCTTGGTAAGTATTGCAGGAAATTTATGCGCAATTGAATGTCTAGGTCTGCCTCCAACACTGCCCAACCTATCTTGAATCAAAAGATCATTAATCTTGTATACAATGCCATCTACACAATATTTCAACTGATTGCGATTTTCCAATTGGCGCAAATAAAAATTTTCTAAATCCTGTAAGTAAGCAAAAACTGCATAAGTATCATTCACACAAAAGCCAAAATCTTTAAGTGTTTGCAGCAATTGAGACTGCGTATTTACAATACTATGGCTTACCTTTCCGATGCTATATGCAAAATATCGAAGAGGTCTTGTGGCAGTAATTTTGCTATCTAATTGACGTAAAGAGCCCGCAGCTGCATTTCTTGTATTAGAAAACAAAGGTAAGTTTTGCTCTTTTCTCAATAAATTCCATTGATCAAATTCCTCTTTTTCTATGTATACCTCACCCCTTACTTCTAAAACCTTAGGAGCGTTGACCAACACCCTGGGAAAATCAGCAATAGTGAGCATATTCGCTGTAACGTCTTCACCTGTCTGACCATCTCCACGAGTTGCAACATACTGTAAAACACCTTCCAAATACATTGCAGAAAAAGAAAGTCCGTCGATCTTGAGTTCACAACAAATTTCAAAGAATCCATCAACTTGTAAAAAATTTGCTGCACGTCTAAAAAATTGTGATATGTCCTTTAGATCAAAACCGTTTTGCAGAGAAAGAACCGGTACCTCGTGCACAATTTTAGACAAACCTTTAGAAGTAGGGGATCCTACTTTATTTAAAGGGCTTTGTTTATCTTTGAGTAGTGGAAACTTTGCCTCTATTTGTCCAAGCAAAGAGACGAGCCAATCGTACTCAGAATCAGAAATGTGTGGAGCATCTTGCTCATAATAAGCAACGTTATGTTTTTCTACCTCCAAAGCAAGAATATTGAGTAAATGTTTAGCATCCTCAAAATTTAGATCCTGGACACTTATATTTACAAAATCGTATTCAGACATGCGAAAAAGAATGTACCATACTGGCGCCTAATTCTTTGACACCAACAGAAAATTTACTGCTAAACAAGATAACATTGGCTTTAATGCCAAATATATTATTCAAACTAACGATCATCTTATCTTTTTCTTGAATTTGCTCCTCTTGGCTGATTTGATCGGATTTAGTAAGTATCACTTGTACCTGACGCCCCTGAACACTTAGATGCTCAATGATTTCTATGTCATGCGGACGCAAACCTTTGCGGATATCGATCAGTACATTGACCAAACGCAAACCATCTGCTGCTGCGAGAAAGTTAAATATTAAACTTTTAAGCCTTAATATTTCTATTTTAGATCTTTTAGCAAAGCCATATCCAGGCATATCTGCTAACAAAAATTTTTGATCAATTTTGAAGATGTTCACCTGTCTTGTATGCCCAGGAAACTTGGAAGTTCTAGACAAATTCTGATTAGCACATATCTCATTGATTAAGGTAGACTTACCTACGTTAGATGCACCTACAAAAGCAATCATAGGCAACATGCCACATTTACTTACGTCCGATATATTCGAAATTCCAAGAATAAACTCCGCACCCCCTGCGCTCACACTCTTCCACGTACGATGTTGCATCAGAAATTCTTACAATAAGATAACATTAAACTTTAGCCCTTCTTTTTGACAAAAGATTCATCAGATACTGCTGCAGTATGCCAAAACAGTTATTCCAAGTCCAATATATCATGACACCTACTGGAGAGTTGCAAAGTACACAAAGCATCACCAAAGGCATAATAGCAAACATTTTTGCCTGCATTGGATCATCTGGCTTTGGAGAAATTTTTTGCTGTAGATACATACTAAAAAACATCAAAAGAGGCCAAACTCCTAAATGAAGCAATGTAGGAGGACTCCAAGGAAGTACACCAAAAAGAGTAAAAATATTAGAAGGGTCTCTAGCAGATAAATCAGAGATCCACAAAAAGAAAGGCGCATGTCTCATCTCCAAGGCAACCTCTAAGACTTTTAACACTCCAAAAAATACCGGAAGCTGTGCAAGCATTGGCAAACAACCAATAGGACTGATTTTTTCTCTTTTATAAAGACCTAATATCTCCTTTCGAAGCTTTTCAGGATCATCCTTATAAAGCTCCTTAATCCTTTGCATCTTAGGCTGCAATTCTTTCATTTTACGCATCGTGCGGTCTGATTTCAGAACAAGTGCAAATGTAAATATACGTACAGTAAGCGTTAAAAGAATGATGCTTACTCCAAAATTTTGCACTAAGCCAAAGAAGAAATTCAACACGTGAAAAAGAGGCTTTGCAAGAAAATAGATCCAACCAAAATCAATGGCTCGGTCTAGTAATACAGCACCAAGTTCATCTCGGTATCGATCTAAAAGAACAACATTTTTTGCGCCCACAAATAAGTAAAACTTACCCATATTAGTCGCTCCTGGGCTTAGCTCTTGGCCTGCGTAAGATATCACATTGCTCACGTATTGAGATCCCATAATCTGTAAATTCTCTACAAGAACTGATGCAGTAGTCTGTTTATCAGCAATCAGTGCAGTAAGCCAATATTTATCCGTAAGGCCAAACCAATTAAAAGCTTTTGTATTAATAGTTAGATTACCGTCCTTTGCGAGCTTTTTGTAAGAATAATCTTTAACTTGTTTATCCACAGCACCGATGGCTCCATTATGCGAGCTTTCCTCAATAGACTCTTGAATAGCTTCTTTACTCTTACATATCTGTACACATGGAGCACAACAAATCTTTTCTCTAGAAGAGTTCACTAAGCTTGTATCAAAAGTAAAAAGATAATTTTCATCTACCGAAAGATTTACAATAAATTTAATTCCCTGACTGTTGGTCCAATCAAATTTTATAGGAGTTGTAGGAGTCAGGTTTGTACCATGAGCCCTCCATAATGTGGAAGGTCCAGGCAAATCAAGATTGCTATCCTCCGCCCAAAATTTTATTGATACAAAGTGGGATAATTTTTTTAAAAACTCAACAGGCTTTGCATCTGCTCCAGTTGTGTTTTTATGCTTTACAAGGCATATGTCATCCATGGTCAAACCCAAGGTAGAAATAGAACCTTTAAGACTTGGTGTTGCAATGTTGACTCTCGGAATATTTTCTGTTTTAGGCAAAACAAAAGCAGTGGCAGAATTCCTGCTCAAATGGGTATTTAAGGTTACAAGACGCGGATTAGTATCGGCAGGATTGGCATCGAGCCTTTTTTGAGGAAAAAAATGTTGCCAACAAAACATCACCACAAAAGATAAACTCACTGCAAGCAATATTCTGCGTACATCCTCCCCCATAAATTTTCCTCAAGTAAAAATTTTCAAAATCAAAAGACTTTTAAGAAGATTATTAAGTATTTTTCTACAATCGAATCAATCAAGATAAGAAAAAACTCTACTCAGATGAACGTATTCATCATATCTCTTAATAGGATTACCACCCGGAGAAAATTTTAGCTCAGCCCCACTCATTAAAATTTCTAGTAATGCGACCAATTGGTCTAAATGCCGATCCAAATCTCCATCATCGAGCATTATATCACTTGACCTCCAATAAGGCGAACAACTTGCAAGTTTAACATAAACAATTTTTGAAGGAACAACCGGTCTATTCAAACACGCAAATCCCCCTTTGGACGCTATAATAGATGATACTATCATCTGAGGAGAAAGACCCATTCTTACCTCTTGTACACTCGGCATAAGGCCCGTTTTGTAATCTAGTATGCAAACGTCTCCTTTATCAGACAATTCGATGCGATCCGCAATAGCCGTAAGTCTTAAAGAAACTTTAGAAAGCTTAATCATAGTGTGCCCCTTTTGCTCTGACCATACCTTTGACAAATCAGCCCTTCTGACTAGATCAAAATCAACAAATTCCTGTGCTATGCCCTCTAGCTTGTGCAACCAAAGGTCTTGTTTGTGCAAATGCATCTGTTGCAACGCAGATCTTGCAATTGATAAAAATCGAGATACATGCTCACCATAAGGACCACACCTATAGCTCTTTGTATATTGATCTAAGACGAAATGCATAAAAATACCAAAATCAGCTAAATTAGGCTTGTCTTTAAATCTGTCTAAATGTTTTAATTTGAGAATGTGTTTTGCATAAAAAGTGTACGGATTGTGCAATAAAAGCCCTACAGAAGTAGAAGATATATTCTCTGGAAATTCCACTCCAATTGGAATTACAAAAGATCGGCCCATTTCAGTTATTGACATAAAAATGCGATAGATTAATTCTTCATGAGTAAATCTTAGAAAGGAATCGTGACTCGATAGTTTCTTTACCTGCCATCTTAGAAGATCGAGTAAATAATACTTTGGGAAAATTACATACAGTAGCAAAATAACACCTGTACCGCTCTAATTGATCTGATCTAACGTCACTAAGGCCAAGTTCAGACCTGATACTCCGAGAAAGCCATATATCTGAATCTCCTAAACTAGGCCAGGATTCATCGTGAAAATTGGGTACAATAACAAATTGAGACTCTAAAAAAATCACATCTTTTGGAGACAAGATAGTAACTTTAAACTCTTCGGAAGAGTTTTCATAAAACTTACCCTGCAATAATCTCGTCAAAATATCACAATAGGCATCTCCAGTTGTCACTGCAAAATGCCTTGCCGCAGTCAAAAGATTACTCAGATATTCTTGAACAAGTAAATACTCCCTACACATCCATATCCCAGGAAACAATAGTTGAGCGGCCTTCAAATGCTCTGTCAAAAGATTACAAAATAATAGTTCTTTTTCAAAAAAGAATGCCTTTACACAGATTTGATAAATCTCAGAACATTGACCCTTAAGCAAAGAGATTACATCTTGCAGACTTTGTAAAATCAGGCCCCGTTCTATGATAAAATGCTCAAATCTTTCCCCAATTTCCTTCTCAAAATAAGAGTGTTGCAGCAAAGCAATCAAATCTTTGACCAAAGCATTTTCGCTCTGTAATTTGCCAATCAAGAGTAAAAAATCAATTGCAATATTGCGAGACAAGCTTAGTCCCACAAGATTTTTGACACTTATTTCATATCCCTTCAGAGTAGAAACAAGAGTATGAGTTGTCTCTAAATCGTCAATTACAACTGCAACATTAGAACAGTCTTTTTCTTGTGTTTTGGATAAAAGCAAATCGATAATGAAATTTAATTCCTTGATCTCGTTTAAAAAAACCTGATAGGATAATACGGGTTTTAATGTTTGAGATTCAGAGCCACACTCTTGGGTCACAATGTCAGGTACGTCGTGTGGCGTTGCATCGCACATTTTCAGCAAATTGTAAAAATCAGCACTGAAACGCTCAGTCTCCTGATGAAAAGATGCAACAAGTATATCAAAGCCAGCATTATGCATATTTTGTGCAAGCTCATAAGCAAAGGTGCTGTCAATATCAACTAAAATCAAATGAGAAGAAAGACGCCCCTCCTTAATCAATGAGGATAATTTTTGACAGTTTTCTACACACAGCTGTACTACATCGCTAACAAAATTCTTCGATAACTCATTCATCCATTTGTCTTTTACGTCCTGAAAAAATGCTGCCAAGACATCTAATTGCAAAAAATGTTCACAATTCAAATTTGCTAAATCTTGAGGCTCCCTGCGTGATTTTATAAATTCGTGCAAAAGCACCAATATGGACTTACTAAGGTCTAATGATTGTCTTGCATTAAAATTATAGTAACTAGAGGCAACAAGGATATTTGCAATGATAAGTTGCTGTTCAAAGTAATGCGCAAGTTCGCTTTTATCTAAACTGACTATGCTATCAGAGACAATTTTAATTTCTTCAAGAGGAATAATTTTCGGAATTAAACCTGTCTTTTCTCTGTTTGATATAAAGCATTTCGATAATTGATTTGCAGCATATACATTGGGTACCAAAACTATCGTTTCATGCAATCTGTCACCATATTTTTGCAAAATAAAATCTTTTGACTCTCGTAAAAAAAAATTTGATTTGGCAGAGTAAAAAGGCATACACTAAAAGTGAAAATCTAAACTGATTCAAGCATTTATTGCTCTGATAATTCTAGCACAGCCACAAAAGTCTTTAAAAATCATGCAAGTTACAATACCCTATTTACTTTCTCAATTAAAACTTAAATTAGTACGATGATACAACACACTTTATCTATAATAAAACCGGAAGCAATCAGAGCGGCGGCGGCAGGAAAAGTCCTTACATATTTAGAAAATGCAGGACTAAAAATGCTTGCTATGAAAATGATCAATATTACTACTGCTCAAGCGCAAGTTTTTTATGCAGAACATAGTCAAAAAGGCTTTTTTCCAGGCCTGATCAATAATATCATTTCAGGTCCTGTTATTGTGATGGTATTAGAAGGAGAAGATGCCATAGCATTAAATAGAAAGATCATGGGCGCCACAGATCCAAAAAATGCTGAAAAAGGAACAATTAGAGGAGATCTAGGGGAAAGCCTTGACGCTAACTTTGTCCACGGATCAGATAGCCAAACTTCAGCAGAAAGAGAGATATCTATCTTCTTTGCTAAAACTGAAATACTAAAAAGCCATACATAAAGCTCCCCCTAGAACACAGATGCTTCTATCAAACTTACCTAAATGATAAAAAAATAGGTAATTGTTAACAGGCATCTGTGTGCTTTCTATAAGAATATCTAGCTCAAACATTGAGCAAAAGGGCTCTGCAAATGCCTTAATTTGAGTAGGGCACACCAACAATTTAGTTTAACACTAACCTTTTCTAGGTGTTGCAATTTTGCTGACAAAAGACCAAGAAACAGGCATGTCGTTTTGGTCTAATAACAAACCAGATTCTAGTTCTTTGCCTTTAGCATCTCTTTTGAGGTACTCAGTACCAATATAACTAGCCGTCAGACCAACAAGCTTGGCAGGCCTTACTTCTTTCTCGTCTTCACCAGCACCGATAAAAAACCGCTGCGTTTTCTTTTTAGACATAGCAAACCTTTGAAAACTGTAAAATAAAAAAATCGTCTCTCTACTTTTCAATAGAGATAATTACTGGAGCGGGTGATGGGTATCGAACCCACGGCCTTAACCTTGGCAAGGTTACGCTCTACCACTGAGCTACACCCGCATCTAAGAAGATCATTCTACATTTGCTTTTAAAAAAGATCTACCACTTTTGGCTTAAAAGCCGCTACAGCCAATAATGAGATGAATCAAATGATTTCCTCATAGATAAAACCCAGAATTTTATTCCTCTAAGGTTTGGTATATACTGATCTGATCTTTTTTAGATACAAATAAATTTGTTTAATAGACTATTGACCTTTTTGCCTCATGCAAGACAAAACAACTCAAAATATTCGCAATACATTCATTGATTTCTTCAAAAACAAAAATCATATACACCTACCTTATAGTCCTTTAATACCCATAAATGATCCTTCCTTAATGTTTGTAAACTCTGGAATGGTACAATTTAAAGATATTTTTACAGGACAGGAAAATACAACAATAAAAAAAGCTGTGACGCATCAAAAATGCATAAGAGCAGGTGGCAAACACAACGATTTAGAAAATGTTGGCCATACCAATAGGCATCACACTTTTTTTGAAATGCTTGGTAACTTCTCTTTTGGCGATTATTTTAAGGAATCTGCAATTGTCTATGCGTGGGAACTGCTTACTAAAGTTTACTCATTACCCCCAGCAAAATTACTGATTACGGTACACTACACCGATCAAGAATCTTACGATATTTGGAAAAAACTCACTGGCTTTACAGAGGAAAAAATAATCAAAATTCATACAAATGATAATTTTTGGTCAATGGGTGACACTGGGCCATGTGGTCCTTGCTCTGAAATTTTTTATGATCACGGTCCACATCTGCAAGGAGGTGTGCCAGGAAGCAAAGAGCAAGACGGAGAAAGGTATGTAGAAATATGGAATATAGTATTCATGCAGTTTGCACAAATAGATTTAAATACTAAAAAAGAGCTTAAGCAAAAATCTATCGATACTGGTATGGGTATAGAGCGTATGGCATCTGTTATCCAAGGAGTATCTGATACTTATCAAAGTGATTTATTTGCCAATCTTATAGGCCTTGCACAAGAAATTGCAAAAAAACCTTACCAAGGCAAAGAAAAGATTGCCTATAAAATCATCAGTGATCACGCAAGATCAGTAGCATTTCTTATTGCAGACGGAATACTTCCTTCTAACGAAGGCAGAGGATATGTACTAAGAAGAATAATGAGAAGAGCAATGAGGTACGAATATCAACTTGGTGCAAAACAGTCGATACTACAAATGCTTGCTACTCAAACCATATCTCTAATGCATCAAGATTATCCAGAAATTGCAAGAGCTAAAGACCTCATCTTATCTACAATAGAACAAGAATCTCAAGGATTTGAAAATACCCTAAAAAAAGGTTTAGGAGTGCTGGATAAAGTCTCCAAAAATGTCAAAACTCTTTCTGGCAAAATAGCCTTCGAATTATACGATACATACGGATTCCCTCTAGACCTCACGCAATCAATCATGCAAGAACAAGATATTAGCGTTGATCAAAATGAATTCGAAACATTAATGAAACAGCAGCAAGAAAGAGCAAGAAAAGAGGGCGTATTTACTCAAAAATCCGAATCATTATGGTTTGAAATATTAAACACCTGGGGACCTTCTCAATTTACGCAGCACGGCACTGTCCAAGGAAAAATCCTAGCACTTGTAAAAGACAACCAAATTCATAAATCTCTCACTGCCCAAGAAGATACATTTTTCTTAGTCACAGACATTACGCCTTTTTACGCAGAGTCTGGAGGACAAGTAGGAGATATAGGCACAATGTTTGCAGATAATGTATTGATCAAAGTTGTAGATACAAAAAAAATACTTAATAAGGTACACGTACACACAGTAATGTTAGAGCAGGGAGTAATTGAAGCAGGCCAAGAACTTACATTACAAATTGATTTAGATTACAGAAAATCAGTTGCCAAAAATCACTCTGCCACGCACCTATTGCAAGCGGTACTCATATCACAATTAAAAGACACAATCACACAGAAAGGCTCGCTGGTTGCGCATGATCGTCTTCGTTTCGACTTTAACTATGCAAAACCTTTATCTCAATCTGAAATAATAGCAATAGAAAATAAGTTAAACGAAATAGTGATGCAAAATTTGCCCGTATTGCAAAAATATATGCCTCTGGAAGACGCATTTAAAGAAGGTGCAACGGCCCTATTTGGTGAAAAATATGAAAAAGAAGTAAGAGTAATTTCAATCGCAAAAGAAGATCAACACTACTCAAAAGAGTTATGTGGAGGAACGCACGTAAATAATACAGGAGAAATAGGGGGGTTCAAAATTACATCCGAATCTAGTGTGGCCTCAGGCATACGTAGAATAGAGGCAGTCACGGGTAAATATGCATTACTCAATCATCAAAAAAGTGACTCTCTAATAAAACACATTGCAGATCAACTAGGATGCTCATTCAATGAAATTAGAGAAAAGATATATAATCTAGCAAGCAATAATACGCATTTATTAAATATAAACAAAAAACTGCAAACAGAGCTTTTAGTATGGAGCACAGATAAAATTGCTTCTAAGGGAGTTAATGTAAACAACGCAACCTTGCTATACGAAGTGTTTAATCAAGTAGATGTGCAAATTTTAAAAGAAAGTGCTATTAGGAGCGCTGAAAACAAAGACAATGCAATCGTAATTTTTATCTCTAAAAATCAGGAAAAAAGCACAATCATTACTTCAGTAAATGAGGCCATTTGTAAAGAAATAGATGCATTGAAATTAATTGGCATTATTTGTCAAATTTTTCAAACCAAAGGAGGGGGCAACAAAATTGCAGCCCAAACAGGAGTAAGTACGAAAGATTTTCAGAGCCTGGATTTACTCTGCTTAGTCAAACAAAAGCTCACTTTCTAAACTTATTTACTCCCAAATGTCAGCAATACTAGAATTTAGCAAAAAGGTCGCAAGACATACTGACGTTGCACTTGCACTCGGAATCGTAGCTGTATTGTTATTTTTATTGCTTCCTATTCCAGCATTTTTGCTAGACATTATGCTGGCATTTTCTATATCCACTTCTCTCGTCATACTTGTTACAACGCTTTTAATTACAACGCCCCTAGAACTCAGTGTTTTTCCAAGTTTGTTACTCATTACAACGATAATAAGACTTTCTTTAAATGTCGCATCTACAAAGCTAATTTTAGCCCAAGGTCACATGGGAGACACAGCCGCAGGTCACGTGATTTCCTCTTTTGGTCATTTTGTAATGCAAGGAAATGTAGTAATTGGGGCAATAATTTTTCTGATTTTGACAATAATAAATTTTGTCGTCATTACTAAAGGTTCAAGCAGAATTGCAGAAGTTGCAGCAAGATTTAGCCTGGATGCAATGCCAGGAAAACAAATGGCTATAGATGCAGAACTTACAACTGGACTTATTGACAATCAAACAGCCAAAATAAAAAGAAAAAATCTAGAAGAAGAAACAACTTTTTATGGATCTATGGACGGAGCAAATAAATTTGTTCGAGGAGATGCAATCGCGGGAGTAATAATCACATTCATCAATATCATCGCAGGCATAATAATAGGCACAGTACAAAGAAATTTACCTTTTGATGTTGCAGTTAGAACATACAGTATACTGACAATAGGAGACGGCCTTACTTGCCAGATTCCATCAGTAATTATTTCTCTATCCGCAGGTCTACTCGTAACTAAGGCGAGTAATTCAGGATCTTCAGATAAGGCTCTTTTCAGTCAGTTAGGCAAAAGACCTAGAGCTCTCTTCGTGGCATCAGCTTTAAGTGGGGCCATAGCTTTGCTACCAGGATTGCCATTTTTTCCCTTTTTTCTGATCTCTAGCGCTCTGGGTGGGCTTGCATATCTTTTGTCTTTTGCTGCAAAACAAAGGCTTCTTGCAACTCAAAAATTTAGCCAGCCACATCAAACCACAGAGGATAATATTTCAGATGTACTAAAATTAGATACGATTAGAGTAGAACTGGGTTTAGGACTTTTATCTATTGCATCTCCTCAATCTAAACACAGCTTAGCAAAAAAAATCAAGTTGTTGCGCAAACAAACCGCATCTAAATTAGGATTCATTCTGCCCCAAATAAGATTGCAAGATAATACCTCTATAGGTCACTGCGACTACTTAATCAAGGTCAAAGAGATAGTTGCTGGAACTGGAACAATATTTCCAGACAAATATATGATAATGATCACACCAGGACAATTCCTGCCAGATGGCATTGATTGCAAAGAACCAACATTTGGACTACCCGCAAAATGGATAGAAGAGTCAGATTTAAATAAAATACCCAATGCTACAGTGCTAGATAGCGCTTCCGTCATTAGTACTCATCTGACTCAGATAATAAAGGAAAACGTCACTGATCTGCTTTCTTATACAGATGTACAAAATCTTTTAGAAGAAACAAGCAAAACGCACAGAAAGCTTGTTCAAGATACAATTCCAGATGCAATTAACGTAAGTAAATTACAAAAAGTACTACACAAACTTCTTGGAGAAGGTATCTCTATAAAAGATCTGGCAACAATATTAGAAAGTGCGGCAGATATATCTTCAAAAGGGCAAGGCGTGTCTGCAATAACAGAATTCGTGCGCATTAAGCTCGCAAGACAAATCTGTGCGCAAAATATAGATCAAAAAGGACATTTGCCCATCATTGCTATCTCTGATCGCTGGGAAAGTAAATTTTTGGACAATATGTACGAATCAGAAGAAGAAAAACAAATAGTATTGCATCCTTCCGAACTTAGTGAATTTCTATCTAAAGCTCAGCAAATGCTAAACGAAAACGTAAAAGATGGCCTCATGCCATCGATACTCACAAGTAGCGAAATTCGCCCCTGTGTAAGAAATCTGATCGCAAAAATACAACCAATGATAACAGTCTTAGGCCATAAAGAGCTATACAGCAAATACCCAGTAGACCACTTGGGTACAATATAAAAATCACATTCTCTTCATAAAGAAAAAGCGCCTCTTATCATCAGATACAAATCTTTAGATGATGGGCAATTTCATCCATAAAACTATACCTTTTCTATTAATCAAAACAGCAAGATACTTTCTTCCTAAAGATTTTGCCTGATCATAGAGCTTAATCCACTGCACAATATTTTCTATTTCAGAGGTACCGATAACAGCAATTATTCGATCTCCTCTGTGTAACATCTTCCATTGTGAATGCGCATCTACTCTACGCACTACTATGCCTTTTTCTCTTTTGGAAAGCTCATCAGAAGGCCCTTCGTTAGAAAAGACAACTCCGTTATGCTCTATTGCGCCTTTAAGGTCTATTTTGTGATTCTTGAGAGCAACACGTTCATTTACAGATGCTGTAATGCGCACAGTCAGCTCTTTCCCTTCTCCATTGCGCAAAATCCCTATCTTAACTATTGAGTTAAGCTTACAGTCAAATACTAGAGTTCTTAATTGCTGAGCACTCGTTATCTCTTGATCTGCAAACTTGATGATAATGTCTCCAGACTTAAGACCAGCTTTAAAACCAGCTCCATCTGGAATCACGCTACGCACCAAAACTCCAGTTAAATTTTTCTTTCCAATTGCATCCGCAAGATCTTCAGTAACATTGTCTATGTGAATGCTTAAAGCACCTCTTTCAATTTTTCCTTTTTGCATCAACTGCTCTACTATACTTTTGGCATAAGAAGAGGGAATTGCAAAGCCTATGCCCGCGTGTGCCCCAGAAGGAGAAAAAATGGCAAAATTTACCCCTACAACCTCTCCAGACATATTAAACATTGGCCCTCCAGAGTTTCCTTTGTTAATAGCAGCATCAGTCTGTATAAAACCGCCAAGAACATTAGAGTCAGAGTCTAGGTCTATATTTCTGGACTTATTTGAGACAATGCCACAAGTGACAGTACCCCCTAGACCAAAAGGATTGCCTATTACAATGAGAGGATCTCCAACTCTCAAAAGATTTGAATCTCCAAATTTCACGTAAGGCAAAGACCCCTTGTAATCGATCTTTAGAACAGCCAGATCTGTCATTTTATCCACTCCAATAACACGAGCTTTAAAAGCTTTTGGACTTACCCCACTAATGCTTACATTTATTTCGTCAGCCTTATCTATCACGTGGTTATTGGTTACAATATACCCACTTTCAGTAATCAAAAATCCAGAGCCTGAACGCTGAATCTTAGGAACGCTGGCAAAAGGACGAATTAGTCTGTCAAACCACTCAAAAAGCTCATCTTGATCTTCATTGTTTTCGTAATGTTTTTTACTGGCATTGGCATCTGGATATCGTGTAACGCTTATGTTGACAACAGCTGGCACCAAAGGCTCTACAACATCTGCAAGAGAACCCCCAAGCACCTTTGAGGTTAAAATAGGAACAGCACTTGCAAATCCAGTTGAACAGAAAAAGCTTAGAAAAAAAGGTATTAATAAAGCTCCCAAACGCATATCCAATTTACTCTCCTAATTTTAGAGATTTCATAAAACCACTGTTAGGGGAGACAATAAATTGAGCATTGCCGTCTCCAAAAACTTTGTCATAAGTTTGCATTAATCTATAGAAGTAAAAAAACTCTTCATCCTGAGAATAGCTTTTATTATAGATCTCTGAAGCCTTTGCCTCTCCCTGTCCTTTAATTAACTCGCTTTTAGCATAAGCCTCTGCTAGAAGAATTTTCTTTGTTTTATCGGCCTCTGAAATAATACGAGCAGCCTCAGCACTACCTTCGGCCCTTATGCCTCTTGCTTCTTGCTCTCTTGCAGTTTGCATCCTATTGCAAATAGCAGCACTGTTTTCTTGAGGCAGATCTGCTCTTGAAATACGCACATCCACCACCTTCATTCCGAAATCTTCAACCTCAGCATTGAGCAACATTGATATCTCTTGCATAATGCCTCCCCTTGCAGAGGATAACAAATTCGCAAGTGAATGACGACCAATCACTTTTCTTATAGATGACTCAAGACGAGAACAAACCTTAGTTTTTGCCTCATCATAAGAGAAAACTGATTTATAAAATACTGTAGGATCAACTATACGCAAATATGCAAATGCGTCGATTATCACTCTTTTGCTATCCGAAGCTGTCAACTCTTTTGCAGCAATTGGTATGCAAAAAAGCCTTTTTTCATAGGAATGCACAGACTGTATAAAAGGCACCTTATAATATAGACCTGGTTTTTCTATTTGCCTTACAGCTTTACCAAATTGAAAAACAACAGCAGTTTGACGTTCGTCTACTATGACAAAACTATTGCTAATGGCAGCCAAACTCAAAAAGGCTAGAAATAGCCAAATATACAAGCTCTTAATCACTATTTAAATACCATCTATATTGTTAAACAAAAATTCATAATGCCTTCATACACCATAGTTTACTCGATACTTTGAGATGTATGCCCCAAAATATCGTTTTTCTTTAAATTTTTTCCCAAAGGCAAATGCGGTAAGACTTTGCCATCCACGACAATCTTATGATTACCAGAAAGTATCCGCTCAACCGTTTCAAGGTATATTCTACGTCTAGTAATATCTTTAGAACGTCTGTACTGCACTAAAACTTCTTCAAACCTTTTTGTATCTCCTAAAGCGTGAGAAACAGATTCTTGGCTCAAACCTTCGGCATTTTGCATAATTTTTGTAGCTTCCCCTTTTGCTCTTGTCACGGTGTCGTTCCAATAGGCTTGGGCTTGATTAATCTCTCTTTCCTTATCAGCTCTAGAGCTTTGCACATCTCTGTAGGCATTAATAACTTCTGCTGGAGGCTCGGCTGCAAGTAAATGCACCTTTTCTATACGAATACCTGCACCATAATTATCAACAATACGCTGAGTCAGAATCTCAATTTTATTTCCTATTTCTTGCTTTTTATTAGACAAAATATCGGAAATTGGTGTTTCGCTTATTACTTCTCTGACTGCACTTTGCGCAATATGCCTGATAGCAGAATTAGTATCCCTTACGTTAAAAACGAAAGAAGACAAATCTTCTATATGCCACGTGACATCGCACTTTAGACGCACGATGTTCTCATCGCTAGTCAATATGTTGCTTTCTTCAGGAACGTAGCGCATTCCTTCGTCTAAACCAGATCTATAGCCAATCTCCACACGACGAGAATAAGAAATCTTTTCTTTGATTACACTTTCAAAAGGAGAGGGAAGATGATAATTCAATCCAGGACCAGCTATACGAACAAATTGACCGAACCTCATCACAGCCCCACCCGAACCTTCTTCGATTTGAAAAACACCCGATGCAAGCCAAACAAATAAAAATGAGGTCAAAATAATCCCAATAACAGGCTTAATACCAACAGGAGGGCGTATACGAGTACCAAAGGTTTGATTGATACGATCTACAAACTCGGCAATCATGCGGTTCAAAGATGATTCCATAAAATTAAATCTTGTATAAAGTCAGTACACAGAAGGAGCGTATTGATCCTTTTAGACGATTCATAGAAAAATAGCAAGAGCCTCCTATCTATACATTATATTACCTGCCTATTGCAGAACACTTCGTATGTTGGACCATAAATTAGAAAAAAAAACAATTAACAAGAAAACGATTCTGATATCGTCGGGTAAAGGAGGAGTAGGAAAGTCTACGGTAGCATCAATTTTGGCTCAACAACTTGCCAAAAAAGGCAAAAGCGTAGGAATAATAGATTCAGATCTTTACTGTTCGTCTATCAACACAATCTTTGGCCTCACTGGAGATACAAACGTGCTTTCTCAAGGAGTAACAATCGTGTCAATCAATACTATGCCAAATCAACATTTTGCTTGGAGAGGGCCAATAGCAACCAAAATATTACGTAACATGATAGACAATAAAAATTTACAAGACTTAGATTACGTCATCATAGACATGCCTCCAGGAACCGGAGATATACACATGAGCATAGCAAGCAATTACCATATTTACGGCGCCATAATAGTCTCTACATTTCAGCAATTAGCAATAAACAATGCAATTAAAGTAGCAAACCTATACAAAAGGTACGAAATAGAAATTTTAGGAATCGTTTCTAACATGTGCGACGTACAATACCCAAGATCATTAGATAGCGCTCAAGAACTAAAAGAAATCCTGCAGGTATCAAAAACAGTCAGCATACAGTTTGATCCTTTGATAGCCAAATCCTGTGATGAAGGGATTGCTATCATCGCTCCAGATATTACATCACTAGTTTGTAGCTAATTTTTTTCTTCTTCGACAAAAGTAACTGCGGCCATAACATAAGAATAACCTGTCGCAACAGTCAAAATTGCCGTGATCCATATAGCAAACTTGCCTAAGTCATCCATGAAACTCAGGCCAGAACCTTTAGAACCCACTAGTATCAGAGCAATTGAGATCATCTGAAAAGCGGTCTTTAATTTTGCAATGCTAGAAACAGGTAGCCCAATTTTTAACATACTGAGCACTTCTCTCAATCCTGACACGGCAAACTCTCTACCTAAAATCAAAAGACAGGGAATCACGTTCACTCTATGAAAATAAACCAACATTAAAAGTACGCTACCCACCATTAATTTGTCTGCGATTGGGTCGAAAATCTTACCCAAACTAGATTGAATGCTAAAACGTCTGGCCAAAAAGCCGTCCAAAAAATCTGTAATGCTTGCAAAGAGGAACAATCCGGAGGCAATTCTGTGAGCAATCACTATATCGTCAAAATAAAAAGTAGCGACAATAACAGGAATGATTAAAACACGCACTAAGGTCAGTATATTAGGAATACTCCAGATGCGATTTTTAGATTTCATTTTTTAACCTCGTACTATTTTTGCCTATCGATAATATGCAAGAGACTCATATATAGCAAATTTTGAAATGTTATTTAGATCCACAAAAAGTAGCAAATGTTAATTACCTACTCTAGTTTTGATGCCCCCAAGCTTTATCCACAAAGCATTGCTAATACTCTTGATTAATGCTTCATGAGCTTCTTCTTCTTTTAGGGAAGGTCTCACCAATATATTGCTACCAGCTTCAAAGACGACAGCTTTGTCTATAATTAAGGACCTAGTTTCTGTCAAAGACAAACTAGTTTGTTCTCTGCCTACCATCTCCATGTACACCATCGCCAAAAGCTCCGCATCTTTCAATGCGCCATGAAAACTTCTGTGAGATAAATCTATTTTGAATCTTTTACACAGCGCATCAAGACTCACCTTGCAACCAGGATATAGCTTTTTTGCAATGACCAGCGTATCAATTGCTCTTTCAAATGGAATCTGCTTACGCTCAACAAGCAAAAATTCGTTATTCAAAAAATTCATATCAAAAGGTGCGTTGTGAATCACCAAATGTGATTCACCAATAAAATTTGCTAACTCATCAGCAACATCAGCAAATAAAGGCTTATTTTGAAGAAATTCGGCAGAGATTCCGTGCACTCTATAAGCTCCATCAGAAATAGACCTTTGCGGATTCAGGTAAGATCTGAACTTTTTCCCCGTAGGGACTTTATCTATGAGCTCTACCGCTCCTATCTCGATGATGCGATGACCAGAAGCAACAGAAAGACCCGTAGTCTCCGTATCTAATACCACTTCTCTAAGCGCCATCTTTGCTATACGTGCTAATTTTTAAATACCAAGACGACATTTGCACATGCCCCCAACTACCATGGCAAAATCGCTCGATAAATGCTTCCAAAAAAAGATTTTTTAGGAGTAGGAGCGATAGATTCTTCTACAATCAGAGATTTGGAAGAACTAATTTGTGCCTTGTTTAAAGAATTCACGACACGCCTAGAAACAGGGCGTCTTGCACCAGTTTTTTGAGAAACTTGTTTATCATCTCCTGCAAGCAAAACCCTTGCTCGACCTTTTGTACCGCCCAGAGCAAGAACCTTTGGCACAGAATTTTTACCTTTTTTAACAGAAGCAGAGTTTGATGCAAGGATAATGCTTCTGTTGCACTGTAATTTTTGCATTGCAAAAATCTTATCACTGTGGGCCTTTTGTCCATCTTTCATGCTGTAGACTATAAATTCCATAGGGTCTATATGCTCTCCCAAAGAAAGCACTTCAAAATGCAAATGCCTGCCTCTGGCGTTGCCTGTTGCTCCTTCAAATGCGATCCTTTTTCCCTGAGTGACAGATTCTCCTTTAGAGACACAAATTTTTCTTAAGTGTGCATATTTTGTGACAAATTTGCCATGATTAATAACAATGAGGTTACCATAGCCTTGATGCCAACCACAAAATTCCACTTTTCCATCAGCTGCTGCATATATAGCATCCTCAGGACTAGTCATATCTATCCCTTTATGATTTGTAATCCGTCTTTTGTGAGACCTTTTACCAAAATGACTAGTAATCCTTGCAGATCCTTGAGGTATAAGTAAAGGAATCTTGCTGCACATTTCATCCAAAGTAGTTAGATGCTTTATTCCCAAAGGCACATCTACATTACTCACATTACGCAACTGTCCAACTAAAACAGCATCTTCTCTATCCAATACCTTATATCTTTCATTAATAGAAATAATCGCTCCAGAAATGCTACGGATGCGAGAGCAAAGATTTTTACATAGATGAGGCGAATTTAGTTGCCCTAAAGAGGACTTGTACTGAAGAGCATCCTTTTTAGAAAGAGCCAGCCTTACAGATTGTAATTTAAGCAATTCATTACCTTCTTGCAAATCCCCTACATCATATTTGGTAAGCAAATATTCGTCACAACGCTTTGCAGAAAAAGATACTGAAGGCTTTAGAAGTTGTGGCGTAGATTTTAATGGCCTGTATGAAGAGTCAGTAAAAGATCTACCAGAGCCTATAGGAACACTATTTTTACGAAACTTAATCTGAGGATTATAAGCAGTGTTATTTTTTGTATCTACATTGTGCACAGCCGTAGCCATGTTAGACTCAGACTGGCCTTTTGAGGTAAAAAAATTTACACACAAGTTCTTAATTCTGTTTCCTATCAAGATTTTCTTAGGATCAGTAGTGCTAGCCTTTACCAGTATCCGCTCATTTTTTGGAAATTTTTCAGAAACTACGGTTTCTCTTTTATTAGAAGGCAAGAGCCCGACATCAAAAGACGAGTAAAGACCGTAGCAACACAACAATAAAACAGAAATTCCAATCATTACGAAAATATATTTATTTTGGCCTTACGCCCTATGAATATGATGAGTAAAAAATAAGACAGCTTCGCACTTAACACAACTAAAAAGCTAATCAAACCACTGGCCTTATGCAAATTTTTGATTCATTTGCGGATAATCAGTCTTGGCAAAGAAAAAGTTTTGTCACTATACAAAAATGTAGACTTGAATTTATAACAAGCCTTAGAATGACTCGGCTAGGTTTGCTAAGTATTAAATAAATGTATATTAGACACTTTATGAAAAAAACTAGCAAAACTCTTTTACACTGGTGGAATACAACTGATAAATATACCCTGATAGCAGCAATAGGGCTCCTTACAATAGGCCTTATGCTTTCTATGACAGCAAGCCCTACAATTGCTAATAAGATGGGTTTGAAACCTTCTTACTTTATAGTGAGACACTTTGCTTATGCATTTTTTGGATTTTCAATAATATTGACACTTTCAACGCTAAGAGAGGAAACCCTCAAAGGTCTTGCTCTTATAGGTTTTGGCATATCTATCATCCTAATGCTTTTAGTGCCAATCATTGGTTACGAAATTAAAGGATCCAAAAGATGGATAAGAGCATTTGGATTTTGCTTGCAACCGTCTGAAATTTTAAAACCCTGTTTTATTTTGGTCATCGCTCTACTACTCGATAAAACACATCAGTCAAGAAAATGGGGTTATAGAGCACTTGCTCTTATTGCCTTGATAACTGTAATGATATTGTTGATCTCCCAGCCAGATATTGGAACAGCAATATTATTCCTACTTACCTTTTGCTTACAACTATTCATCAATGGTATGCCAATTGCACTTGTGATCGGAGCCCTTGGCTTACTGTTTTCCTTAAGCCTTGGATGCTACATGTATTTCTCACATATATCGGAACGCATAAACAGATTTTTTGCCTCAGATCTTAGTTATCAAACAGAAAAATCCCTTAACGCGTTTAAAACTAGTGGATTTTTGGGCAAAGGCTTAGGAGAAGGCAAGATAAAAGAAACATTACCCGATTCGCATACAGATTTTATCTTTGCGGTTGCTGCTGAAGAATTTGGCATTACAACCTGTATTGCAATCATTGGTTGCTTTCTATTTATTGGCATCGTCAACATTTACAGAGCAACTTTGACGCAAAATCAATTTAGAATTCTTGCAATAGCTGGATTGTCCCTCATGATTTGTCTACAAGCCTCAATCAACATGGCAGTTGCTGTAAATCTGATGCCCACAAAGGGAATGACACTACCTCTGCTAAGCTACGGAGGCTCTTCTATGATTTCTACCTCAATTTGCATAGGAATGCTCCTTTCGCTTACTAAGAAGGTCGATGGACACGGCATAACAAAATATCAACTGGACCGTTTTAATGTCTAATACAAAAGAAGTTATAATTTTTGTGGGCGGAGGTACCAAGGGACACCTTTTTCCAGCAGTTGCAATCGGCGATATACTTCAAAACGAGTACAAAAAAACATCAATAATAATTACCGACATCCCTGATGCACAAAGTACGACTCTCCTAAAAGTAGTAACAATACCCAGAATGACCACAAAGGTCTCTCTGGTAAGTAAAGTAATTTTGCTCTGGAATATGGCGCACACGCTATTTAAGCTGCTATACATGTACGCAAAATATCGGCCTAAATTAATAGTTGGATTCGGAGGCTTTACCACTTTTGTTCCTCTACTTGCCGCAGTAATTTTGAGAATTCCAATAATTATACACGAACAAAATAGTGTTTTAGGAAAAGTAAATGAGATCATGGCAAGATATGCATACAAAATATCCTTAGGTTTTTTTGATGCTTTGACCCTTCCAGAAAAATACGTGCATAAGTGCGTCTTTAACAAAAATCCAGTCCGCAAGGAAATCAAATTTCAAAAAAAACCCAAAAATCGTAGCCAAAAGTATTCGATTCTAACAATAGGGGGCAGCCAAGGGGCTAAAGCTTTTGACACAATAATTCCAAGCGCAATAAAGCATTTAAGGACAACAGATGCAAAAACAAATCTGAAGATATCTCAGCAAGCAAGCAAAGATCAGCACCAACATCTCCAAGATTTCTACCAAAAATTATCAGTAGAATGTCAAACTGAGGAGTTTTTTTTGGATATGACCACTAAATACAATGAGTCAGATCTTGTGATCTGCAGATCAGGCGCCTCTACAATAGAAGAATTGGTTGCTCTAAACAAACCCTCAATACTCATTCCGTTACCAACTTCCGCTAAAAATCATCAAAGTATAAACGCTCAATACCTAGAAAACTTGGGCTGTGCCTGGCGAATAGAGCAAGATGATAACTGCGTTCAAATGTTGTCTGCTCTGCTTTTGTGCATATTGCAAAATCCAGCAATGCTTACAGATATGTCCTGCAGATTATTACACTTGAAAAACAAGAGTAGAAACAATCTAAAGGATGCAATTATCAAAGCCTTGTGAGAATAATTCTATCAAAATCAGTCATCAAAATCAGTCATAAAACATAAGATCAATATTAAACATACATAAAACGCAATTTTTCCACTTGCAATTCTTTTAAAAAACGTGTTAGAAGTAGATGTTATTTTTTAAACTAATTAGATGGTGAATGTATGGATAAAGAAGAACTAGAACTAGAACTAAGAAAATTAGAAGCAGAATTATCAGCCAAACATCAATCATTAAAAAATGCATTCAGGAATCAAAGAGATGGTATAAATAGTGAGATTGCATCGTTGAACAAAACAAAAACTGAATTGCTGAAACAAATAAAAGACCAACAAAGTCAATCAGGTAATAGTGTGGTAGGTGCTAGCCCGGCAGCAGCTGGCGGCGCAGGTACTACCCCGGCAGAAGAAGCAACAAAATCAGAAGCAGAAGCTAAAGAAAAAGAAGCAGCAGCAAAAGCAGAAGCAGTAACTCCCGTTACCGACCTCAATTCTAAGCTTTTTTCCTTTGTGAATCTTGAAGAAATATTGAAGCAAGACTTAGAAAATGCCGCTAAAAAGGCCCCTGGTCAACAAGAACTTGACGCTACCGCTATAATAAATTCATTAAAGCAGCTCCCAACCTCAGACAAAAAGAGTAGTGCTACACTAATAGAAAAGTACGGTCTCGCACTACGTACTTTTCTCTCAAGACTTGATAGTGTTTATGATAAGTTGGCAGCATCTGGGATGCTTAACACCGAATTTGTTGATGACCGCAATAAGCGTTCCAAAAAGACTGAATATAAGCATTTAGTTGCTAAGGAGGATGTGAAGCAAGATTATTTCTTCCAATACAAAGCAGGCAATATATACGAGTTTGGAAGCCTCATTCCTCAAACACACTCAGTCAGCGCCTCCGCCAACTCTGCAAAAGTACAACTTTTAGATGTGCAGGACCTTGAAGAGGCAGGTACGCTTATTGATCAGATGCCTCTTCAATGTCATTGGATTAGTAGGAAGAGTTTACTTTCTAACTCTGGGGCTCTATCAGATGCATTGTACTATTACGTAAATATTCAGGTAGACGCTCAGCTGCCCTTTATGAAAAAGAGCATGGCAGAGAAAATAGACATGCTGAAATTTGCCTCGAGCTGTCAAGTAACCAAGCGTAGCTTTGACAGCCTGGAGTTTGACAATGATCACTCTTTTACTGAGCTGATGTCAGCAAAAATTGAACTAAATAAGGACAAAGCAGAAGCAGAAGCAAAAGCAGCAGCCGCAGAAGCAGAAGCAAAAGCAGCAGCCGAAACAGTAAAAAAAGCAGAAGCAGAAGCCGAAACACTAAAAGCAGATGCAGCAGCTAAAGCAGAAGCAGCTAAAGCAGATGCAGCTAAAGCAGATGCAGCAGAAGCAGGATTGCTGTCTAATACATCAAAAGCAGTAGAAGAAGCAGAAGCAGCTAAAGCAGATGCAGAAGCAGCTAAAGCAGCTAAAGCAGAAGCAGACAAAGCAGTAGTAGCAGCAGCAGACAAAGTAGCAGAAGCAAACAAAGCAGCAAACAAAGCAGAAGAAGCCAAACAAGCAGCAACAACTGCTCTTGATGCCTTCAATACTGTAGACAATGGAAGCATGACCCTGAAAATTGCTGAGGCTATTGAACTTTATAGTACGGCTTATCAATCTTTAGTAGACAGTGATTCTCTTGTCGAAAAAGCTAAGAATTTTGTAGACAATCTTGCGAGTGAATTTGATGTTGATCTGTCTGAAGAATCTAGTAATGAAAACACTTTGAAAGAGTTTTTTAATGCAATGCACATCCAAAGCCTGCATACTAGCCAAAAAGATTTTCAAGCATGGCAAGAATCTGCACTCAGTGTGTCCCAGGCTATATCCTGTAACACAAGCACTGCAGATTCTATAAAAAACTTCTTAAAATCCAGTAAGGATAATACAGGTTTGATGGCAATAAGAACAATGCATGATGCTTTGCAGCTCACCAACAAAAAAGCGAACGATTATGCTCCTCATTTAGAGATTTTGACAAATGATCACGACGACTCTAACAGTATTGATGCTATTCAACAGGCGACTAACAAGATTAAAGCCTGCAACACGCTAAGTACTGTCGATGCTTGCCTAAGGGCAGGAAACGCGTTTCCAAAAGAGGACTTATTTAGTAACTTTATAGACTTTGCAAGTGGTCGACTTGACCAGATTAAAATAATGCACGCAAGGGTTGCTAATATCTGCCATAACGTTAATGATAGGCTCTATGTAGAAGCAGGTGATAGAGCTCTGCACTTAAAGAATATGGATGCGGCTGAGACTGTGGAGCAGGCTTTTCTTCAAAGTTCACACGTCTTCTCCCCATTAGATCATACAGAGCACGCTGATCGTGTAAACCTCCTGGTGCCAATGTTAGCAGAGTACGCTCATGAATTCGTGACCACGGAACTTGGATAGACTTTAGTATTGGTTGCGTAAGGCTTCCTACACATGGATGGAGGTAAATATTTACTTGCCTCCATCTCTTTGCAAGTGAATTTGCCCTGGCCCAGGGGTTCCTTAGGTATTTTATACTTAGCCTTGGTAGATCTGCATTGATCAGAAAGATCCAAAGCCAGGGCTTGCTTTATCTAGCAAGCCCTAACTCTTTGCGCTCAAAAGAACACAAAATCCAAAAGATGCAATTATCAAAGCCTTGTGAAAAGGCCCAAGTAATCAATAAATCAAAACGCTCTATATAAACTTCTTTATGAAGGGTATGTTGGTATATGAGTTGTCCAGTGTTTGCACTCTAGTACCTCAGCCGTAGACTAAACAAGCCAAAAAAAAGCACGAACAAGAAACATCTGCAACTTGAGACCTGTTAAATAAGTTACGAGCCAGGTCCCCACAAGTTCTGGCAAAATACTCAACGGATGAGCCAATAAACTCATCAAGTGCATTACATCAAAAAGATTTGGTCAATGCAGAAATTCAATGTTATGCCGTGTGAGCCAAAGCAATAGAGGCCCGAGAAAAAGTAGCAAAAATAAGCAAAGCAGAAAAAACGCACGTGATAGAAATCCTAACCACGCAATGGCGGGATCTAGCAAAACTCGTATCAAGCAGCAAAGCCCTCAGGACAACTCTTATGGAGACGAAAGAGAAGAGATCGCTCTCTTGAAAGGGCCATCGGATGAGCTACGAAGAGCAAAAGAAAAAGTAGCAGAGATACAAAAAACCCACAATCAGCTCATGATGAAAACGAAACCATCTGCGGCCACGCTAAATCTAAGCACGAGTTAAGTACAGCTCAAACTATGGCTCAGAACAAATTAACTATAGCTCAGCAAAATGTACAACTAGTACAAACAAAATCTGCAGATGTTTTGACAGAGTATCAAACGCAAGAAATACTCTTGTATCAAATGCAAAGGGACCCAATACTTGTGCAAATTGCTCCAAATTTGTATCAAAGTTTAAAAAAAACAAAGCGGGAAGCAGAAGTTGTGAGAGTATTGAAATAGACCCACTGGATGCTCAATGCAAACAGAAAAGAGCCGTAGCCCAAAAGTTAGCATTAGATGTGAGGACAGAGTTAGAGGTAAAGACATATTTAGCTGGAGCACAAGCGCATATAGAGCAAAACACAGTACACATGCAAACTCACTATAATAAGATATTGTAGGAGATATTGCTGAAACGCAAAGCTAAGGAAGCAAGACAAACCTCTGAGATAGACGTTATACAGACTGAGTGCAATTCTGCAAAAGATTTGGCCAGACAAGCTGGGGAGGCATTAAAAGCAAAAAAAGAAGCAAGCACAACAATGGAAAAATTATTAAAAACGGCCCAACGTGAAGAAGAGAGTATAGAGATTAGGCAAATGGAATGGTAAGAAAGTGTACTAGAGCCTGGGCAATATAGGTTTACTGACTTTAATGCAAGATTAGAAACTCGCAAAAATCAAGGCACAATAAATAAAGCACTTATTAATTGGGTTTACGAAAAACATCACGAGTATATTCAAGGTGCTAGTATAGAATTACGAGATGCAGAATTGGAACACTCTAAAGTTGCGCAAGAATTATCAAAAGCAGGCAAGACATTGCGCGATATAAAAGCCCAGATAGAAAAACAAGCGAAAGATCAATCACGCCCAGAAGCTTTAAATGAAGACCAATATCATGATGCATCTCTAGATCGTTCTTGAGGTAGGCACCCCGTGAGAAATCCCCATAACATGATGCGGAATGATAGGGCTTTGGAGGGGGGCAATACATAAAAGCCCAGATAGAAAAACAAGCAAAAGATCAATCGCGACCAGAAGCTTTAAATGAAGACCCATCTCATGATGCATCGCTAGATCGTTCTTGAGGTAGGTACCACTGGGAGCAATCCCAGAACATGATGAGGAGTGATCGCCTTAAGGGGAGGATAATTCATCCTCCCTCTATCTCGTATCAAGGCTCAATAGCTAGGAAGTCTGGGCTGTGCATGTGAGTAAGATCATAACTGCCTTCACAAATGTTATTCGCTCTGCTTGCTCGTATTGCACGGCCGTGTAATGGCAAATATGTTAAGACTCAAAATAGCAACAACTACAATTTTTAAAGGAATTTTTTTAGAAAAAGTGCATCAATTATAACTATAAAAAAGTAAATGCGCACAGCCACAATAACATGTTTAGGAAAGCAAACCCTTACGCCTTACATAAAGCTAGCAAAATCCTTTCTAAATCTGATTTGCCATAAGGTTTTAAGAGATAGCCTATCACACCAGCATGAAATCTAGTTTGATTAAAGAAGCTACGCGTTATGCCAGTTTGTAATATCACATTTGCATTTGGAGACTGAGCACAAATCTGGTCTAAGCAATCATTTACGTCATCTTTGCCTATTACAATATCAAGAAGTATCAATGCAACTTTCTTGTTTTTCAATATCTCTACTGCATCCACGCAACTTTTGGCCTGCAATACTATAAATCCCACGCTTTCCAAAATCAGCTTGGACGAAAGCAGACTCAGATCATCATCATCGATGATTAAGGCATGCAAAACAGCCTTATTAATCCAAAGTTTTGCCATTTGAAGAGTATGGTCTTTAACGTTGTTCCAAAAAATGTTTTCTTCTCTAAAAATGTTATTGCGATTTTGCACATTTGCTTTTTTGTAATGAGAGGGCATTGTAGAATTTAATTGAACACTAAAAGCAAAAATTGAACCATGAGGAAAGTTTTGCTCCACCCATACTGTGCCAAGATGCATACGTATAAAATACGAGACTATCAATAATCCAATTCCATTAGCATCTGTTTTACTTGGTAACGCAGCCTGGGAAAATTTATCAAATATTTTATTCATTTCCTCAACAGAAATACCTACTCCAGTGTCTATCACACTTACATACAAAAGCTCTCCTTTCATTAAAAATGCCTGAATACTGATTTTGCCATTTTTTGTATTTTGAAGTGCATTAGAGAGTAAATTTCTCATAATGTGAGTCATTTTCGGCCCGTCGATGTAAATCTCCGTTAGGTTACAATGCACTGTAATACGTGAATTTTGCAACACACTCAGAGCAAGCATTTCCTCTACTACGCTATGAATAATGCTTTGCAAATTGCATTCAGTGCGATTTAAAACTCGGTATTGCTCTATGAATTTTGTAAAATCCAGCACATTAGAAGCAGTGAGTAAAAGCTGAGTACAACTGGCTTGCAAAATATTGAGATAATGTAGTGTATCTAAGGAAGAAGCTGATTTAGAAAGCAATAAACCAGAAACTCCCTTAATGCCTTGTAAAGGTATGCGAATTTCGTGGCTTACATATTGCATAAAAAATGTGTAACTTTCGAGCTTGTCTTTTACTGATTTTAATTGCATTGCATAATCAGATATCTTGTAGCTAGAAATTTTTTTAGCAATAATGCCAACACCTGTACCAAAACAATATGCAGTAAAACTCCAAATAGTGAAAAATGCAGCTTTAGGATCAAAATAAAAGTGCAATGCAATGCTACAAAATAATCCTACAAACGAAAGCAGAACATACAGCCTGAATTGTAGTAGCAGAAGAAAAATACAATTTGCAGTCATAGCATTGAGTATCCAGAAAAAATCTTGTGGATACAAAATCAAAATAAAAGAAGGGCAAAGTGACAAACAAACAAAGAGAGTAATATACCAGCAATACGAGTGTACCTTTGTTAAAACTGGAAAAAAATTTTGCAGAAAAGTAACAATATACAGAACGATACATGACGACCCAGCTAAATCTTGCAAATAAATTCCCCAAGGATTTCCGCTTTTTAAAAGATAATTGTGCAAAATTGGGTTCCAAAAGAAAGCCAAGCCTAGAAGGCTGAAAAAGTAATATTTCACTCATTTGATACGAAAACAATAATAAAAACGAACTCCCCAAAGCTCTTGAATAAGAGGATGCAGATAGTTTATTTACTGATCCTCTAAATTAAACATCTCCTCGTCCATCATCTCTAAATCTGACTCTTCAGTGTCGTCAAATTTTTCTTTTATTTCAGGCACACTAGTTTTTTCATCTAGATTTAGTGCTTCTGTTGGTACAATACCTGCCTCAGGATTGATTTTAAATGCCTCAACTAAAGTGTTTTCGCTCCTATGAGTTGCAACACCAGTATTGATGTCTACTACTTGCAATCTAATATTTTTGGGAATTCTAAACTGAACGACAGGCTTGCTTTGTAATGCCTGATCCATAAAAGAGGCTACAATAGGTAATGCTACTGTTGCACCAAAAGCATGTTGACCAAGGCTTTGAGGCAAATCGTGCCCCACATAACTACCCACAACCAGATCATTTGCAAAACCAATAAACCACACATCACGATTTTCGCTAGTTGTACCCGTTTTGCCTCCTACCACATGTTTAAACCGATTACCAAAACCTCTAGCAGTGCCTCGTTTTGCCGCACCCACCATCATTGATGTTAATTGGTATGCACTCGCCTCATCTATGACTCTTGGACCAGTCTTTTGCAAAAATACCGGTGGATCATTTGATTCAGCAAAAGCATCTTTCATACAAAGACTATTGCTGTATATAACTCTGCCTTTAGAATCCTGTATATATTCTATGAAAATAGGTTTGACAGCATATCCACCGTTTATTACAGCAGCATAAGCTGAAACCACTTGAGATAAAGTAGACTCAATAGCACCCAAAACAATAGACAAATATTGCTTGTCCCCAACTGCAATGCCCAAACGAGAGATCAATTTGCTGATTGTACCAATGCCAAGCAATTCCCCGATCTTTACGGTCACTGTATTACAAGAATTTTCAAATGCAGTCCTCATGGTCATTGGACCTAAAAATTTTCCACTGAAATTTTTTGGAGTCCAAGAGGGGAGGTGAGAGCCTTGAGAAATTTCTATGGGCTCATCCACAAAGATCGTATTGGGTTCTAAGTTATTCTCTAACGCCGCAAGATAGACGAAAGTTTTCACAAGAGATCCTATCTGTCTTTTTGCTTGAGTGGCTCTGTCAAACTTACTTGCTTCATAGTTATAGCCTCCAACCATTGCAAGGACTTTGCCACTATGTGGCTGCATGGCAAATATAGCACCGTCACACTCAGGCATTTGAGTCAACTGATATTGACCATGCTCTTTACAAACGATAATTACGTCACCAATACATAATGTCTTCTTTTTATATGCAGGTTTTAGTACGTTTTGAAAGCTACCCTTGTTTGCAAGAAGCGCAATATCTCCGTTGCCAAGACCTATGGTATACAAGCTAAGAGCTTCATCAATAGATGTAATCACAGCAATCTCAATACCCTTATGAAGATTGAGCCTAGTACCGAATTTATTCAAGTTCTCTTTCCAAGAAGCAATGTCTATTTGTCCTAAAGAGCCTTTATATGCATTAGCAGCATCATACTTATATAATCCTTGTGATAAGGCCTTATAAGCGTCTTCTTGATATTGAGAATTAAGCGTCGTGACAATAGTCAAACCTCCGGAATAAAAAAGTTGAGAACCAACTTTTTGAATCGCAAGCTCTCTGACTTTTTGTGCATAATGAGGAGCTTGTAGCCCTGGCGATTCGCGCTTTTTCATCAGAATTTCAGAAGCAAGAGCATCTTGCATTTCTTGTGCCGTAATAAATTTATTTTCGTACATTCGACACAAAGCGTAATTTCTTCTCGTTTTGGCCCTTTTATAATTCGTACGAGGATCACAATTCAAAGGAGAACTTAACAAACCAGATAAAAAAGCTACTTCTGCAATTGATAAGTGTTCGACAGATTTATCAAAATAGTACTTAGACGCAGTAGCAATGCCATAAACACCTAGACCAAAGTAAATTTGATTTAAATATAGCTCTAATATCTGATCTTTTGAAAGTTTTTTAGAAATTACAGTCGCTAAAATTAGCTCTTTGATTTTTCTATCAACTGTACGTTCTGAAGAAAGTAACAAGTTTTTGACCACTTGTTGAGTAATGGTGGAACCACCTTTTAGAGTCCTTTTGCTGTAGATTCTGGGAATTGCATAAAGAGCCGCTTGAATTGTACTTGTAAAATCTATTCCGTTATGGTGATAAAAATTTTTATCTTCGGCTGCAATAAAGGCATTTTTTACAAGAGATGGAATAGAAGAGATTGGAACAAAAACTCTCTTTTGCATGCCATATTCTTCTATGAGCTTAAAATCTGCAGAGTATATTCTAGTGATTTGTACCGGCTGATAATTCTTTAATGTCTCGTAATTAGGTAGCGAGCTGGAATAATGTAAAAATACGTATGCAAAAATTAGCAACGACAGTGTACAAAAAGACACCAATAAGCGAAAGAACAGATGCATCCCAGAGAGCGATTTTAAGATTTTATAAATAATTAAAATTCAATGAACTCTGCCAAATAAGCCATTAATTCCGGCTTTTTCTATTCTAACTTCTAAAATTTTTCCTTCCAAGCATGGATTTGCCTCAACATGAACAGATTGAAAATACTCACTTTTACCCCACATCTGATTAGCTTTTTTACCCTCTTTCTCAAAAAGCACTTGCACCGTTTTGCCCTCAAAGCTTTTATTAAACCGCAGTTGATGTTCTTGCAATTTTGACTGTAAGATTTGGAGTCTCTCATCTTTCACTGCTTCAGGAATCTGAGGCAAAATTGCACTGGGAGTACCTGGCCTTGGACTGTACTTAAAGGAATAACATTGAGCAAATTCTACCTTATCTACAAGATCAAGAGTATGCATAAAATCTTCCTCGGTCTCGCCCGGAAATCCTACAATAATATCAGAAGAAAAAGCTATATCTGGTCTATGCTTTTTCAAAAAATTTATTATTTCTAGGTAGTGATTGCTGTCATATTTTCTATTCATGAGTTTGAGAATGCGATCAGAGCCAGACTGAAATGGCAAATGTAGAAAAGGCATAAGCTTTGATTCAGTTTGGTGCAGACTGAGTAATTTATCCGTCATATCTGAAGGATGAGAGGTGGTATACCTAATACGTCTTAGATTAGGTATTTGTGCGATCATGGATATCAGATCCGCAAGGTCGTATTCTTTACCATCAATGCCCTTGCCGTGGTATGCGCTAACATTTTGTCCCAGTAGTACAACCTCTAGACTTCCAAGAGAAACTGCTCCCAATACTTCTCTATAAACCTGTTCTACAGGTCTGGAAAATTCTTTCCCTCGTGTGTAGGGCACCACACAAAAAGTGCAAAATTTATCACACCCTTCCTGAATAGAGACAAAACTACTCGGACCTTGTCTCATACTTTCTTCGGGAAGATGATCAAATTTTTTATAATCTACAAAATCAAGATTGATAAGCTGAGTTTTGCCAGATTCTATCTCGGCAATTAAAAAAGGCAGAGTATGGTAAGATTGTGGGCCCACTATTACGTCTACAAAAGGCGATCGTGCAAAAATCTCGCTGCCTTCCGCCTGGCTCACACATCCTGCCACCACAATTATTGGTTTCGTTTTATTAAGTTTTTCGTAAGTACGACCAATACGTCCAAGCTCGGAGTACAATTTTTCCGTAGCCTTTTCACGAATATGACAAGTATTGAGAATGACTACTTCAGCGTCGTACATGTCAAAACCTGTCTTGCATCCATGAAGCTCCAACAAGCTCTGCATCCTAAGAGAGTCATAAGTATTCATCTGACACCCATAAGTTTTTACATGTATCTTTTTTGAGCCTATCACTTTACCCTTGCCCACAAAATATGTATCATCTAGTTTGAAAGTTGGTGAATTTTTGCTATACATTGCACTTGCAAATGCATAAGACGCACCAAATGGCATTGTACAAGGAAATTTAGTAATCTGACAGATTCAATCCGTATCTATGAGAAGAAATTTGAATTGGTACGGCTGTTATAGTTTGTACAAAAAGGAGATCAAAAAGTTTATCACGAATGCTGGTCAAAAAATCATTGCTCCAATCATTTCTTCTATAACGCTTTTTGCAGTACTTAATTTATCAATTGGCCTCCCAAGTGGACAACATTGTGGAATTGCACAAAAAGACTTGATGGTATGCGGACTATGCATGCAACTAATTCTGCAAAGTGCTTTTTCAGCAACTGCGGGCTCTATAGTGCTAGCAAAAGTAATTGGCTACGTCTACGAATTACTGTTTCCTCCCCTCAGCAGTGCCTCAATATTGATTAGCCACACTCTGTCGGCAGTAACAGAAGCAATTTGTACCGGAATATTGCTCTTTATAGTGCTCTTGCCGTTTACCCAAATTAACTTACTCAAAACAGACTTTTTAAGCCTTATTTACTTTGCAATAAGCGCCTCTACAACACTTTCTATGCTAGGCATGATAACAGGGATATTGTCTAAAGATTTTGGACACATGTACGCTGTAACGGCTTGTACAATCGTCCCTTTATCTTTTTTATCTTGTACGTTTTATCCTTTAGTCAGCCTGCCCAAAAAAATGCAATCAATCATCCTTTATAACCCTTTCTTCTACTTTATAGATGGATTTAGGTACTCGCTTACTGGATATAGTGACGTTGCGATAATCAATGGAGTGGTTATCACGCTGATCGTGATGTTATCTACTGCTTTTATTACAAAAAAGCTTTTAGATAGTGGCTACGGACTTAAACAATAAAGTCTATTTAGCATTTTTTGCAGATGCAAAATATTCAAATGCCTGACTGGGACATATCGTACACTCCGACTCTATACCAGGATTTTATGGAGCGGATGGATCATCACGTAGAGCTTTTGATACAAAATAAAGGAAAAAGTAAAATTTGTTTGCTCGAATATGAAGAGGTCTATACAACAGGAGAATCAGATAACAGATCTGTTATAGGTAACATTCCGTTGATACAAACAAACAGGGGAGGCACAATAACATACCACGGTCCCGGACAAAGAATCATCTACCCCATACTCAATCTCAATAATTACAAGTTAGATTTACACTGGTATTTAAATACCTTGGAGCAATGGATAATAGGAGCATTGAAAAATTTCGACATTGAGGCAGAACAAAATGCCACTCAAAGAGGAGTGTGGGTAAAGGGAGCTGGCAAAATTGCCTCTATTGGAATACGCATGCGTAAATGGATTGTATTTCACGGATGCGCCGTCAATATTGAGACCAACATGAATAAATTTAAGTCAATTAGGCCATGCGGAATAGACCCTTATTTAATGACTTCTTGTAGCAAATTGGGTAAAGATGTCTCAATCAAAGAATTTGATCAAGTGTTGCAAAATTCCTTCGATACTTACTTTTGCATGTAATTGCTCTAAGTTTAGGATAATATGCTGTAATGTAGAGTTTTGCTAATTCTGCTCTCAACAAATTCTCTTAGTATGTCCTTATTGAGTTACTTAAAGAGTGTAAGAAAGAAGGTAGGAGGCCTCTATTGCACCTTCAAATCGATACCGCAGTTTGGATCTTTAGCTTTGCTATTGCTCATAGTGGTATTTACGCGCAGTTTAGTCTTTGAATTTTTTCGTATTCCTACAGGTTCTATGGAACCAACTATTGCTCCTGGAGACTTCATCTTGGCCACAAAGTATGATTATGGTTACAGCACATATTCAGCATGGCCGTTGCGACTTCCAGAAAAAACTTTCAGTCAAAGGATTTATGCAAAAATACCTGCAAGAGGAGACGTAGTAGTAATCAGGAGCGAACCCAGACTGATCAAAAGATTGATAGGCTTACCCGGAGATAAAATTCAGTTTATTAATAATAAACTTTTTATAAATGGCGTTGCAGCCAAAAAGGAGTTTTTACATTCCTTTATTAACAAAGCAGGTCTTATAGAGCATAGTTACAGAGAAACAATCGGAAATAGAAGCTACACAATATATGAGACAGAAAAAAGACCCAGTTCGCACATTAATTCTCAAATTTATCTAGTGCCACAGCAATGCTACTTCTTGATCGGAGACAACAGAGACAATTCTGCAGATAGCAGAGGTCATTTAGGCTATGTACCAGAAAAGCTACTTGTTGCTAAAGCAAAATTTGTCATTATCTCCACGAGTAATAGCTTTAACCCTACAAACTGGCAAATCAAAAGATTCTTTACAAATCTGTACAAATAAATATGCACAATGATGAGCAAATTAAAGATACTAGAAAGTAAATTAGGGTATCATTTTTCTAATAAAGACCTTTTGCTTGAAGCACTTTCTCACCCTTCAGCAAAAAAAGATCTACAGCGTGACTATGAACGCTTAGAGTTTTTAGGCGACAGGGTACTGAACTTCATTATTGCTGAAGCGCTTTTCTTTCAACATCCAAACGCAAGCGAAGGTGAACTTGCCAAGCGTCAGAATTTTTTGGTCTGCGGAGAGCTAATTTCGGAGATTGCAAAAAAAATAGAATTACAAGAATACATGCTTTTGTTAGAAAACAATAAGACTCTAGGTCTTAAAGCAATCGATGCCATGGAAGCAGTAATTGCGGCGGTGTATTTGGATTCTTCTTACGATGTTGTAAAGAGCCTTGTTTTGAGCTTATGGAAAGAAGTGCTGCAATCTGAAAATGTACATCTGGATTATGATAAAAAAAGCATATTGCAAGAATTGATACAATCACACGGCAATTTTAGGCCTCAATATGTAACTCTTAAAGTGGAAGGTTCAGACCATCAACCATGTTTTGAATCCAAAGTGACACTTCCAAGTGGCGAAGTTTCAATTGGTAGAGGAAATTCTAAGAAATCTGCAGAAAAAGATGCTGCATTAATGGCGCTACAAATCTTGAAAAATAAAAACTGCCTGCCAAACTAGGTGCTTGTAATAGCAAATTTAAATCGCTGAACTCTGATTAACTAAAGCAATTTCCTCCGTAAAGCTAACAAAATCAATCAACATAAACAAATTTTAAGAATATGAATAAACAGCTTATCACGCACAAAGGTCGCAAAAAACTCGAAGAAGAGTTGAAAATATTGAAACAACAAAAAAGACCAGAAGTCATAAAAGCAATCGCGCATGCAAGGTCTATGGGAGATCTATCTGAAAATGCAGATTATCACGCTGCAAAAGATCAACAAGGCCTTATTGAGAGCAAAATAAAAGATTTGGAAAATTTACTTGCACTAGGAGAAACTCCCGATTCAAAAAATATAGATCAAAAGAAAATTGCATTTGGAGCAAAAGTTGCATTAGTAGATATTGTAACAAAGAAACACTTTACTTATGAGTTGGTCGGCGTACACGAAGCAGACATCAAACAACAATTGATATCCTTTTATTCTCCATTAGGAGCGTCATTGGTGGGTAAAAAATGTGGAGAAATTGTGCAAGTAGAACTACCAAACGGCTCCATTAGAACTTACGAAATTCTTGAAATTTCATATACACAAGCATAATGAGCGCATCGGAGACAAAGCAGGAAGATTTAGCTGAGGAAGATAAAAGCAATAAGCTGGTTTACAGACCCCAGGTAAAGGAATTAAGAGCTCCATCCCCTTCTTACAATACCGCCCTATCTTCTTACCTAAGAAAAATTAATCAGTTTCCCTCTCTATCTGGAGAAGAGGAGTTCTTGTTGGCTAAAAACTATCTAGAAAAAGGTGACCTAGAAGCTGCGCACAAGCTCATTACCAGTCATCTCAAATTAGTGGCAAAAATAGCTTTAGCACATCGCAATTATAATATCCCAGTCATAGATTTAATATCAGAAGGTAACATAGGGCTTATGCGAGCCGTCAAAAAGTATAATCCTCATATGGGTCATAGACTCTCCACATATGCAATGTGGTGGATAAAAGCTATGATTCAAGATCACGTAATGAAGTCCTGGTCTTTAGTAAAAAGCATTACGACCTCCGAGCAAAAGAAACTCTTCTTTATGCTCAGAAAACTCAAAAAGAAAATCGCAAGAACACATGCGCGCATTTCTCACGAAGAATACGAACAAATAGCCAAGGAATTAAAAATTCAGACTTCAGAAGTAATAGAAATGGACTCTAGGTGGTCTAACTCGGATATATCGCTAAATCAACCAAAAAGCACCTCTGAAGACGGAAGAGAGCTAATAGACTTTGTACCAGAAAATAAACCTAATCAAGAAATAGCATTAGTTACAAAACAAGAAGCACAAATGAAACAAAAGCTTTTGGGAGAAGCTTTAGCAATTTTACAGGAAAGAGAGCTGTACATATTGAAAAATAGGCATTTGAGCAACAGCCCACTTACTTTGCAAGATTTAAGCGATGAGTTAAAAATTTCCAAAGAAAGAGTCAGACAAATTGAGAGTCAGGCTTTGTTCAAAATGAAAAAATATGTCAAACTGCAGATTGACTCACAAGCCTAAAACTAGTCTCTTCACTCTTTAGGCATTACTGCTTAAAAACAAGCTATTCAAAATAGCGCTTATTTAATGCATTTAATTTTAGTGCATTAGCGTGATTTACTTAGAACAAATTTTGTGATATCTAGACAATAGAATTAATATTTTTTAATAAAGTTATGAATACTCCGTTAATGCCAAAAGCAACTGCTGTCTGGCTAATTAAAAATACAAAGCTTTCTTTTCTGCAAATTGCAGAATTTTGTCACATGCACTTACTTGAGATTCAAGCTCTTGCAGATGGTGAAAAAGGCAATATCTCTGAAATAGATCCAATCGTTAGTGGACAAATCACTAAGACAGATCTTGCTAGATGCGAAAAAGATCCAAGTGCTAGACTTTTTTTAAAGGCTAATCTTGGCACAAAGCACATAACGAAGAAAAAAAGTGCAAAAAAATATATACCCCTAGTGAGCAGACAAAACAAACCCGACGCTGTTTTTTGGTTAATTAAACAAGAACAAGATTTAGAAGATAGAGAGGTCGTTAAGTTAATTGGTACAACCAAAAGTACAGTACTGGCAATTAGAAATAAAACGTATTGGAATTATCAAAATTTAAAGCCCAGAGATCCCGTATTGCTTAACCTTTGTTCGCAAACCGATCTCAACACAGTATTGCAAAATGCTAAAAAAAGAAAAATTGCGATGGTGCAAACTAACAGTCTAACAGAAATTACTCAATAACATTTCATGGAGTATGTGGAGCAATTCTTAGAGACCCTAGTAGCAGAAAAAGGCCTATCTGGTAATTCCATAATTGCGTATAAAAAAGATATTCAAGATTTTTATGTCTATTTATCTAAGGCAAACAAAGCAGTTATCGAAGTAGATAAGATCTTAATGCAAAATTTCATTGTGTTTTTAAAAAAAGAACGACTGCTTGCTGCAAGATCAATATCTAGGAAAGTCTCTGCAATAAAAACCTTTTATAGTTTTTTAGAAAGCGAAAATATAATTACCCACAATCCTACTACTGCCATAAAGACCCCTAAACACGATCTGACATTGCCTAAGGTGCTTTCGGTGTCTCAGATCAAACAAATGATAGACTTTTACAAAGGCGATCAGGATCACCAAAGTATCCGGGCCGTCGCAATGATGCAGTTGCTATACTCTACAGGGCTCAGAATTTCTGAGTTAATCACACTGAGCCTAGAAGATATCAAGATGAGTAATGCCAATAAATCTGATACTTATCATTTTAACATCAAAGGCAAAGGCAATAGAGAACGTGTAGTGTTGGTAGATAAATTAACTTATCAAGGATTGGTACAATATTTAAAAATCCGGCATTTGTTTTTATCAAGAAATCAAAATAATCAGTACCTATTTTGCTCAAGGTCAAAAATAGGGCATATGACAAGGCAAAATTTCGGCCTGATACTCAAAGGCATTGCATTAAAATGTGGATTAGAACCCAGCTCAGTCTCTCCTCATATACTGCGCCACAGTTTCGCAAGCCACATGCTTGAAGGAGGTGCAGACCTTAGAGCTTTACAATCATTGCTGGGGCACGTAGATATTTCAACGACTCAAATATACACACACCTACAATATGAACATTTAGATCAGGTGATAAAAACCAAGCATCCTTTATCAAATATCAAAACCTAAGAACGTTGCAAAATCTAAAAAAACAGCTTACGCGATTAAAATCAATTAAGATTGTTCTGCATAAAATTACAACATCAAAATGCCGCAAGACTCAAATCAACTTCTTGCAACCCTGACGAGGCTAAATTTGGACTTTTATTCCAAATCCTGATATTCTAAGCTTGGTGGCAGTGTTGTATCCACACCAAAAAGCCCCAGATTAACATACTTCAAATTAATGCGTACTTCGATGGTAATTGAAAACTTAGTGCAGGGTGTTTTAAATCTTGTAAAAAATCCAGGGTTGTTGCCCTCAATTGTAATACTACTAGGAAGTGCAATCTGCATAGTCGCTGCTTGCCAAAAATTAAGGCTAAGCCCAGTTCTAGGATATCTGGCAGCAGGTGCAGTAATAGGAGATTACGGTCTTAAAATTGTACTCTGTGAACAAACCTCTTTCATAGCTGAGTACGGTATCGTATTTTTACTTTTTGCAATAGGACTAGAGCTTTCTTTTGAAAGATTAAAGGCAATGCGCAAATATGTGTTTGGATTAGGTACTTTACAAATATTGCTCACTTCAGGTGTAATTTCCTCAATTCTAATTTGGACGGGCATGTCAAAAGTGGTTGCAATCGTTATAGGTATAGGAATGTCCCTTTCCTCTACAGCCATAGTATTGCAAGTAATAAAAGACATGCAAAAACAATCAACTCAGTTGGGAAGAATAAGCCTTGCAATACTACTGCAACAAGATTTTGCAGTAGTACCCCTACTTGTCGTAATCCCGATACTTGGTCAAGGAGTAAGTTCTAATGCCGCTTTTGTAGAGGCAATAGGAATGTCAATGCTAAAGGCGGTAATAGCACTCTGCGTAATATTTGCGATGGGAAGACTATTTTTACGCCCCATTTTCAAAGTAATCTCTTCTAATGTACAGACATCTAATAACGAACTACACGTTGCAGCTACACTTTTAATAGTGCTTGCCGCTGCATGGAGCACTGAGCACTTTGGACTTTCCTTAGCGCTTGGTGCATTTATGGCTGGCATACTTGTTGCAGAAACAGAATTTCGCTCAAAAGCTGAAGAAAGTATAGAGCCCTTTAAAGGATTACTCCTTGGTCTATTTTTCATGTCCATAGGGATGACAATTGATGTGGGCTACATCAAACAACAAATCGTAAAAATATTACTGTTCTCTTTAGCACTAATATTAATCAAAAGCCTCATAATAGCCCTTTTATGCATGCTCTTTAAATTGAGAAAAAGCGTTAGTATTCAAACAGGCCTTTTGCTTTCACAAGGAGGAGAGTTTGCATTTATACTTTGTACTTTAGCAACCAAAAACAATCTCATAAACCCAGAGTTAGAAAAAATGCTTTTAGTGACTGTTACCTGCACCATGGCACTCACACCTTTACTTTCTATACTAGGTAATCGACTCAGCCATTATTTTAGTGGCGGGGAATATACGGCAATTGACATTATCAAGTCCGGAGTTACGGATCTTTCCAATCACGTAATAATACTTGGACTTAATCAGGCCTCAAAAATGGCGTCAAAAATCCTATCCTCTGAGGCTATACAATATGTCATCATAGATGATAACGAACAGCACGTGAAAAATGCTCAAAGCAAAGGTGTGCCGGCTTTTCATGGCGATATATCTGACGTTGCAATACTCAACGCTGCCGGTATTAATTTAGCTAGTGCAATTCTGATTTCCACCAACAATCAAACACTGTTGCAAAAAATTCTCCACTTTATAGCAGGTCACCATCCAAACTTGCTCACCTCTGTATATACGCACAATTTAAGTACTGCCAATAAATTAAGCACTGGTTTAAGCTCTATACAAATCATTCCCGCAGCTCAAGAAGCAGGTCTACAAATGGCAAGCACAATTTTAAAAAACAGAGGCCTTAGCGATCAAGCAATTAGCAAATTAAAGAACGTATACAGAGAGGCACACTACTCATTAATACATAAATAAAAAATCAAACCATATCCTCTAAAGCGCTTTAAGCCATATAAGACCTACCAGCCTATTTATCAGCAAAATCTTATTTTGACTTAAAAAACACATTTTTACTTCCTGCAAATCTTGCTCTTGAGTAAAATCTCAACTACTTAAAGATTTGTCCTATCTTCAACATCCTGTTTCCAAATAATTCCTTTGCTTTCATAATTGGGAGAAACATTCACCTAATGAGCATCTTATGGAATTATTCTTGTACAATACCCTAACAAAGTCTAAACAACGTTTTGTACCAATTGACTCTAAAAACGTCAGAATGTACGTCTGTGGCCCAACGGTATACGATCTTATTCACATTGGTAACGCCAGAACAAGCATTGTATATGACGTGTTATACAGAATACTTATCAAACTTTACGGAGGCAGTGCGGTACAGTATGCAAGAAATATAACAGACATAGACGATAAAATTATAGCAAAAGCAAATGAGCTAAAAATTTCTGTAAAGCAGTTAACACAAGATACAATACAAGATTTTGAGATAGATCATCATTATCTTGGATGCCTTACGCCAGATTTCCAACCAAAAGCAACAGAACATATTGATCACATGATTAAGATGATTAGCATCTTAATTGATCGGGGTTACGCTTACGCAGCAAATGAACATGTGTATTTTGCAGTTAGCAAAGCTAAAAATTATACCGAACTTACCGGCAGAAAATTAGAAGACTTGGTGCTAGGAGAAGAACAAAATGCCGCAAAAAAATCAGCAGGAGATTTTGTACTTTGGAAACCAGCAAAACTAGGTGAAGATACCGCTTTTGAGAGCCCCTGGAGCAAAGGAAGACCCGGGTGGCATATTGAATGCTCTGCGATGATTAATCATCTGTTTGGAGCAGATTTTGACATTCACGGGGGAGGGGTAGATCTGGTCTTTCCTCATCACACTAATGAAATAGCCCAAAGTACATCCGCATATCCTTCCACCAGGTACGCAAAATTTTGGGTACATACAGGTTTTCTTACTCGTAAAAAAGAAAAAATGAGTAAATCTCTGCAAAATTTTGTAACGGTTAGAGACCTACAAAAGCAGGCGATACCATCAGAAGCTTTCAGAATATTTATTCTCAACACTCATTACAGAAAACCCCTAAACTTTTCTGAAAAAACCCTGCACGACAGCTTGATAAAGTTAAATTATTTGTATGGCGCTTTAAAACATGTGCAATACTTGGAAAACCTAGAATACACCAAAACAGAAATAGCAAATTGCACATTACCCAAGGAATTTATGTCGTTTTTACTAGACGATATGAATACTCATATGGCAATTAACTACATTTATCAACTCGCAGAAGAGATATATAAAAATACACCATCACCCCAATCTACAATTGTTTTAAATTTCATCAAATGTGCCAACTTTTTAGGTTTACTTACTAAAAAGTCTTGGAAAAGTAATGTGCAAAGTTTATCTAAGGACAAAGTAGAACAAATAGAACGATTGATTAATCAACGCAAAGTTGCAAGAGATAAAAAACAGTGGCAAATCTCTGATAAAATCAGAAATAATCTACTCAGAGTAGGTATACATCTTGTAGATCATTCTGATAATTCTACAACCTGGAATCTTTAGGGTCCTTATCAATAGCTTAAATTAGCCATTTTTAAAGGAATATACTTCAATACATTGCCAGATGCGTACCCAAAATCGCAATAACTTTAAGTTGCAACAGATATTGACAATCTTTGCTAAAAAACTATTATAAGTTTTATAAAATTATGTATTTATTTTACATAAAGAGTGTTGTAGGTTGTATATCAACAAAATCATTCAGAATGAAGTTAAAAACTTATTCAACTTAAAGATACATTAAGAATACTTTAGGCAACTATAGAATTCTTAATGCATGCAAAATCAATAAATCTTAATAATTTTTGGTAAACTCAATTTTATATGGAAAATTTAAGAGTCTTGCTGATAGAGGACGATCCTATTACTGCAAAGTCTGTACAACTCGTTTTAACTGCACAAAATATTTTATGTGATGCAGCCCACATCGGTAATGAGGGTTTGGAAATTGCAAAAATTCAAGATTACGATTTGATAATTTTAGATCTGTTGCTACCAGACGTAGACGGGTACGAGGTTCTTTTACGATTACGAGCAGCCAAAGTACAGACCCCAATTCTCATACTTTCTGGACTTACTAGCCCAGATAAAAAGCTCCAAGGATTTAATCTAGGGGCAGATGATTACATGACTAAGCCCTTCAATAAAGAAGAGCTTGTTGCAAGAATTAGAGCAATTATTAGGAGATCTAAAGGAATAGCTGAATCAGTAATACAATTTCACAAAATAACCCTTAATTTGGATAACAAAAGTGTAGAGGCAGATGGCGTACCAATAAAGCTTACAAGCAGCGAATATATTTTACTGCGCCTTCTTGCCACAAGGAAAGGTACTATCGTCAGCAAAGAAATGTTTCTCAGTCATCTATACGGAAACAAAAACGAATCTCCTCCGGATATCAAAATAATAGACGTTTTTATCTGTAAACTAAGAAAAAAATTGGCTGATGCTTCTGATGGAACTAACTATATAGAAACAATTTGGGGTAGGGGACACAGCCTCAGAGATTTGCCACCATTTGTAAATAAATAACGAATCTTGAGTAATGCTCGCTGCTTACAGCATGGGGCACTTCTGAGAAATTTGCTAAGACACTTTGCTCGAAATAATTTTCTAAGCTTTTAAAGCATCAGTTACAAAGTTAGAAATTTTAATAAAAAATAGATTGGCTCAAACAACAAGAATGCAGCCTAGCTACCAAATAAAGCAGCAGCTCTTTTTTCAAGATTACTAATTTGATCTCTAATACTGGCTGCTTTTTCAAATTCGAGTTCAATTGCTGCATCATTCATGCTTTTTCTTAATTTATTGATGTGTCTTAAAAAAGATCTTTCATCTTTAAAAATCAAATCCGAATCTTGTGCTTGAGTACTTTGGACTTTTGTTTGCTCTGTAAGAAAATCAAATAAAGATTTTTCTATAGTACGAGGCTGAATATTATGTTTTGCATTATAAAGAGCCTGTATTGTTCTTCTTCTTTGAGTTTCCTCTGTGGCTTTCTTCATAGAAGAAGTCATGATATCCGCATATAAAATAACCTTACCTTCTGCATTGCGGGCAGCTCTACCCATAGTTTGAATCAATGCAGTCTCAGATCTTAAAAAACCCTCTTTATCCGCATCAAGGATTGCCATAAGCCCACACTCTGGAATATCTAAACCCTCCCTTAATAAATTCACCCCTATTAATATATCTATTTCTCCAGCTCTGAGCCTGTTAATAATTTTCATTCTATCTAAAGTTTTAACGTCAGAGTGCAAATAATCTGATTTGTAGTTAAGCTCTTTAAGATATTCAGAAAGGTTTTCTGCCATTTTTTTTGTCAAAGCACTTACCAATATTCTTTTTCCTTGATTGATCAAGATTGGAATTTCTAAAACCAAATCTTCAACCTGATTTTTGGCAGGTCTGATAATACACAAAGGATCCAATAAACCAGTGGGTCTGACAATTTGCTCTACAACGTTACCTTTGGTAAGTTCCATTTCAAAATTACCTGGTGTTGCAGAAACAAAAATCGTTTGAAACCTCATCAAGTTCCACTCCTCAAATTTTAGAGGCCTATTGTCTAAAGCAGAAGGCAGGCGAAATCCATAATTAACAAGAGTTTCTTTTCTAGCTCTATCTCCGTTATACATAGAAGCAACTTGAGGTACAGTGACATGACTTTCATCAACAAAGCATATGGTGTCTTTAGGCATGTAATCAAACAACGTAGGAGGAGGAGATCCATCCTCTCCTCCCGAAAGATATCTCGAGTAATTTTCAATTCCTTTACAAGATCCTGTAGTTTCAAGCATTTCTAAATCCATTAGTGTTCTATGCCTTATGCGTTGAGCTTCTAAATTTTGTCCTTTAGAATCCAAAAAATTCACTCTCTCCTCTAGCTCTTTTCTTATTCTAGGAATTGCTGCATTAATAACACTTTTTGGAGTGACATAGTGAGAATTTGCATAAAGTCTTAGTGAATCTATCCTATTTAATCTTTCACAAGTTATAGGGTCTATTTCAAATATATCTGACAACCTTTGTTCATTAAAAAAGAATCTAAAAGCAACTTTTTCCTTATATGAGGGAAAAACATCTATATTTTCTCCTTTTACTCTGAAGTTTCCTCTAATGAACTCTACATCATTGCGCTTGTACTGAAGACTCACAATATTAGATAATAAATCTTCTCTTACGAAATCGGATCCTACTCCAAAATCTATAGTCATACTTGAGTATAAATCGGGCCCTCCAATTCCATATATACAAGAAACCGAAGACACTACTATGAAATCCCTACGCTCTAGCACAGAAACTGTTGCTGAATGCCTTAGCATATCTATATATGCGTTAATGGAAGAATCCTTTTCGATAAAAGTATCTGTTCTTGGAATATAAGCTTCAGGTTGATAATAATCGTAATAAGAAACAAAAAACTCTACTGCAGTATAAGGAAATAAAGACTTCATTTCGTTAAACAACTGCATAGCAAGCGTTTTGTTTGGCGCCATAATTAGCGCGGGCCTTGAAGAATTACGAATCACATTAGCTATAGTAAATGTTTTTCCAGATCCAGTAATGCCTAGCAAAACTTGGTCTCTAACCCCTTTTTCCAATCCTAAGCTCAAGGCCTTAATAGCCGCGGGTTGATCTCCTGCAGGATCATGTTTACTGCAAATTTTAAAATGCACTTTTAAAAATATTTTTAAACCAGAACAGGTATATAACTAAAAATTGATACAAATAACAATATTTTTCTTAAAAAAGCTGCAATTAGTGACTAATTCGATCCATGTTGATAAGTAGAATTGTCCTTAAGCATAAAAACACTAACAAAAGTACTAAATAGAGAAATTTATGATTATCTTGCGGTTTTTAATTCAATATATAGAAATATTTTTCTATGTGCATAACTCTGTGTACATAACTGTTAAAAAGTACCCTCTTTGCTACTTATCCTCTATTACTTCCCACGCTTTACATTCCTTATAAACAATGTAGATAATTTTTTTCACCGAGTGTAAACAAATGCCTTAACACATTGTGCTCCTTTGGGGTATTGATGTTGGTAAAACTGTGAGTTATTTTGAATAGCTCAAATTGACAACAGAAAATCTGAGCACTACTAATAACAAACTTATTATTAATATTAGTAGTAGTAGCAAGCGGTTGTGGTGAAACTGGTAGACACGCAGTCTTGAGGGGGCTGTTTCGCAAGAAGTGGAGGTTCGAGTCCTCTCAACCGCACCATTTATTTTCATTTTACAATTAGGGTTTTTGTTGTTACAAGATATCCCTTGGATTAATAAATGTTGTGCTTTTTATGTCTGTAATGTCTGACAAGTGGATCATTGAGATGGCTGAGAGCCAAAATATGATAGATCCTTTTGTCAAAGAGCATGTGAGTGTTGTGGAAAACAGAAAAATTCTTTCTTATGGCCTTTCTTCCTATGGGTATGACGCTAGAATTTCAAAGGAATTTAAGATTTTTTCCAATGTTAGGTCTCAAGTAGTTGATCCGAAGGATTTTTCTGAGTTTGATGTTGTAGATCATTGTGGTGATTTTTGCATAGTTCCTCCTAATGGGTTTGTTTTGGCTCACACTATTGAGAGATTTAAAATACCTAGAAATGTTTTGGTTTTCTGTATTACAAAATCCACTTACGCAAGATGTGGTATTACAGCAAATGTGACTCCTTTAGAGCCTGAATGGGAAGGAACTGTGACCTTAGAATTTGCAAATCTGACTCCTTTACCTGTAAAGCTTTATGCAGGAGAGGGGGGGTGTCAGTTTATATTTTTTTCTGGAGATAGAGATTGCCTAGTTTCTTATGCAGACAGAAAGGGAAAGTATATGGGGCAGCAAGGCGTAACATTTGCTAAAGTTTAATTTTTTTAATCAATAAGTTTTTCGATATGAGTACAGAAGATGATGCTAAAATTGTAGTGCATTCTCAGTATATTAAGGATCTTTCTTTTGAGGGACCAAGCAACTTAGCAAGTCTGAAGACCCATAAATCTCAGCCTCAAGTTAAAATAGGATTTGATGTTAAGGTTGAGAATTTTGAGTCAGCTTCTGATGTCTCTCTTTTGTTTCATCTGGAGGCTGATATTGAAGGGGAAAATGTTTTTGTTCTAGAACTGAATTATGTAGGAAACTTTTCTCTAAATGGAGTACGTAAAGATCTTCAAGAGGAAATTTTATTTACCGGATGTCCGGCTCTTTTATTTCCCTTTGCAAGACAGATCATTGCACACACCATCTCTAATGCAGGATTTCCTCCTGTTATGCTTGAATATATCAACTTTGTTGCATTTTATCGTAATAAAATTTCACTGAGCGCACAAAACTAATTGCATCCTTATTCTGCATACGATTGGGCAAGTTCTTGCTATGTTAGTCCTTTGATCTCGCAACAATGTCTATAAAACATATGTGTCTTGTTCTTGATTTAGCATCTAAATTGATTAGCTTTCCTTCTGTAACTCCTCATTCTGCAGGATCTGTGGAATTTATTGAGGATCTTCTAAGAAAAGAAGGTTTCCAATGCTTTGTAAAAGAGTTTGATTTGGGTGATGGCTCTGGTGGTATCGTTACTAACATCTATGCAGAAAGGGGTAGCAAAGGTCCTAATATATGCTTTGTAGGTCATTTAGATGTAGTGCCTCCTGGTAATGTCAAGGAATGGAAATATGATCCTTTTGCAGGAGTAGTTGTTGATGGTGTTTTATTTGGTAGAGGAGCTGTGGATATGAAGGGGTCTATAGCATCTGCCTTATCTGCTTTTTTAACTTTTAAGGATTCTAATCCGGACGCTAAAATAAGTTTTTTATTGACCTCTGATGAAGAGGGTATTGCAAGGGGAGGAGTGAGAAAAATGCTACCTTGGATGCAAGAACAAAATCTTAAACTGGATTTTGCTATTGTTGGGGAACCAACGTGTAAAAAAATAGTAGGAGAAAATATCGCAATAGGTAGAAGGGGTAGCATAAATTTTGTTTTAAGAATCAAAGGAAAGCAGGGACACGTTGCTTATCCAGAATCTTTTCATAATCCAATTGATATTGCTTTGAATGTTTTAAAAGATCTAAAAACCATTCAATTGGATCAAGGTAATGACAGGTTCGTTCCTTCATCTCTTAATATCACATCCTTTGACGTTGGAAATTACACTACCAACGTTGTGCCAGCTAAGGCTGAAATAAGGTTTAATGTCAGATTTAACGACAATTTTGACGAAGATAGTATCTTAAAAAGAGTTAGGTCTTTAATAACAATTCCTCAGGAAAATTTTGATTTAGAACATGAATGCGGATCCTTGCCTTTTTTAAGCAAAGATTCTGACTTTATTAGTCGTTTTGCCCAAGTTTCAGAGCAAATTACGGGGGTTAAGCCTGAACTCATTACTTCTGGGGCTACGTCTGATGCTAGATTTGTTGCAAAATATTGTCCTTGCATAGAATATGGTCTTCAATACCTTTGTGCTCATCAGATAGATGAACACGTGAGCTTGAAAGATTTAGAGCAGTTGAAGCAGGTGTATCTCAAATTTTTGCAAAATGTCCACAGTACGCACTGATTCTATTCACTTTGACCTGGCGCTTGTTTGATCTTGTGCTATTTTGTCACTGTGTGGGCCGCAAGGTTCATTAAAGACGCGGATATGGCGAAATGGTAGACGCGCTAGGCTTAGGACCTAGTGCTTCACGGCGTGGGGGTTCGAGTCCCTCTATCCGCACCAATAAAAAGAAAGTATTATTTAGTTCATGAGTGAAATATCTGTAGAAGAGAAGGCGTCTGGTACTTCTCTAGCAAAAGAATTTTTTGTGTCTTTTTCACATAATGTGCTTAAAGAACTGATCAATACCAAGCTCAAAGAGAAGCAAAAAGTTGCAAAATTACCAGGCTTTAGAGACGGACAAGTGCCTTTCTTTGTCATTGAAAAAAAATATAAAGATTCAGTGCTTAACGAGGCTATTAAAGACAAGGCAGAAGAAGTATTAGAAAATATCACTAAGCCTTATAAAGGAGACATTGTAGGAAGAGCAGAAATCAAGAATTTCAAAAGTCTGCCGGAAAAAGGAGTGGAATTTGGAGTTGTTTTTGAGGTTTTTCCTAAATTTGAAATGCCTCAGTTTGATAAAATAGAAATAGAGCACTATAGCGTTGAAATATCAGAACAAGATATTGAAGACCAATTAAAATCCATAACTCTCAATAGAAGAGAATTTGACTTAACTTTTGATGGACGCAACGCTGCAAAAGGAGACCTAATTACTATTGACTTTGAGTCTAAGGTTGATGGTAAAACACATAAGCATGGTAGTGTGCAGCAATATAAGTGCGAGATAGGAAAAGGGTCTCTTCTTGAAGCGTTTGAGGAAAAACTTGTGGGCCTAAGCAAAGGAGATAGCATTTCCTTTGAGATGCAATTTCCTAACGATTATGATCTTGTGCAAGAAATCGCTGGTAAATTTGCAAGCGTTGATGTTGTTGTTCATGATGTTCAAAGGTTTGGACCAGCGCCTCAAATAGATGATGAATTTGCTCAGTACTACGGTTGTAAAGACGTTAACGAGTTAAAATATAGAGTTGGAGAAATTGCAAGAGAAGGCATAGAAAGAGACCTTTTTGTTATAAACAAAACAAAGCTCTTTGATGCATTGGAAAATATGTTGAATTTTGAAGTGCCTGCAGAGCTCTTAAAAAAAGAATATGAAAGCTTGCAAAACAATGCCACTCTTAAGAGCCAGATTGGCTATGCAGATTCAGAGTACAATCAATATTGCCAAAAGCTTGCCTTTCGCAAACTTAGAATAGGCATATTGATCGCTGACTATGCAAAGATCAACAACATCAATGTTTCAGAGCAAGAGTTTCAGGCTCATGTGATGTTGCAAATCGAAAAACAGCCAGACAAAAGATCAGAAATATTGGCGTACTACAAAGAAAATGCTTCCTCTTGGTATTCAGCCACAATTGAGGAAAAAGTCATAACTCAGATTTTGTCTCAAAAAGTACGTCTTATAGATACGGATAAAACTATTCATGAGATGAAGGAAATTATATTAGCATTTTCTAAGAATCGCTAAACGTTGAAACAGCCCGTACTGTTGTTTCATCTTTTTTGAGTTTAAAGCAACGGAATTTACTTGCATTTTTCCATTCCTTGAAGGTGGTGCCGCTAGAAAGAATTGAACCTTCGGCCTCTTCATTACCAATGAAGTGCTCTACCACTGAGCTATAGCGGCTTTTTTAGATTGGGAAAGTCTCATAGAAACATTATTTAGTCAATGACCAAATAGATTTTCCAAAAGTGGCTTTTGTTTCCAATGCAGTTAAGAGCTGCTTATATTATGTGTGTGACAAATAAGACACATCAAACATAAATAGTGCCCTCCACAAGCTCTGGATTACTAATTGTTAGTGTTCCCCAAGAGATTTTTTTGATACAACTGGACTCAGTTAATCAGTCGAAGTTTTTGAGTGGTTATTATTCACGTGCCATTTGTTTTGTTTTTAGAAAATTAGTTTTATTTTAGATAAATATTTTATGTTAAAAAAAAGTTTGATACCTGCGGCTTTAGTCGCGCTTTCTTCAGCCTCGGCTTTTGCTGATGCTGATTCTTTCCACTTTGGACTCAAAGGTTTATATTTTAAACCTGCTGCGTCTGAAGCGCTTGGAGCTCTAAATAAATCCAAGCTTGCCAAGTCAGACCAAAAAGTTGCCTCCACCGGTAACATTTTGTTTATTGGACCTCAGTTTGGTTACCACATATCCGACAGTATTCGTGTTGGTGTTGCTGGATACATGGGCTTTGGTGAATTCAAATCTGAATTTAAAGCCAAATCTCAAAATAAAAAGGAGAACACAGGATCAGGTCAATCCAATGATTCATCTGTCCCAATAAGTGCCATTTTGTCTGAACATGGGCTTTCAAATAAGTCTTCAGTCAATGTGCTTACAGGTCTTGAGCACCTTGAATCTTATTTGAAGAACGAAAAGAGTGCTGCAAAATCCTTAGATGTGATTAATCCTGTTGATAATGCGATAAATTTGGCAAATTCACACGACCAGGCAAAGACTCTTCCTTTATCTGGCAAATTAGCATTTGTGGCTTCGGAGATAGTCTTCAATGCTAATCCTGCTGCTAATCCCGACACTGCTTCTGCTATTGCCATAGAAGCAGGGTCTAGAGTGGATTTTGCTGATAAAGCTTACCAACGCTTTGCTCCTGTTGCTGCTGCTGTTAATGCTATAACACCAGCAGATAAAGTGGGGGGATCAACGGACAATAAAGATGTAGCAAAACTTGCTCTTTACTCCGTGACTTTATCTGAATCAGAACAAAAAGCATATAAGGAGATTTTGAAAGAAGTGCTTTCTGAAGACGATCTTGATAAGCAAAAAGCGGCTGTTGCAAAGTTGATGAAACAGCAAAAAGCGCTTGCGAAAAAAGCGAAGGGGGATGATTCAGATACATCATCTAAAGACGATGCAGATAAAGATGCTTCATCTGCGACTCCGGATGCCAAAGAAGGCAAATGGACTGAGACTATCGCTCCAAGAGGCGTGATTTTAGCAACCGTTGATGCTAAACTTTTTGAAAATGATGCATTTTCATTAGGTGCTGGAATCGGAGTAGGGGCTACAAACTGGAAAGCGACATGGAAGCTTGACAGTGAAAGCCAAAAAGACGATGCAGCAGATCTTCCATCTAAAAAAGAAGCCACTGCGTGGGCTCTTTCTGGTATGGGTACAGTAAACGCTAACATCGGCCTTGGCGACGTTGCGACTTTAACTGCATCTGCTGGATATATGTACCTTGGTAACCCTGAGCTTACATACGGCAACACTAACGGTGGAGCCACGGGTACGAACTTTAAAGCAGATGAATCTAGGTCTCAAGGTTGGGTATTTGGTATTGGAATCGGAAAAGACTTCTAATTCTGAGTTCTTGATCTAAAGAAAAGGAAAGCTCTTTCCTGAGCTTTCCTTTTTGGTTTCTGTTGTGGCCTGGGAGTTTTTCCTACTCTTGGGCCACTCTCTTTTGGCTTAGGCTTTTGGCCTCTTGGTAGTCACTAAAAGTTGCGCACATATTAGCCTTCTTCATTTTCCTTTTGTAGAAACAACAAATTCACGCCTTTTCTCGCCATTGGGCGAGTAAATCACAATAACTGATCAATCGTTTTGTAGGCATCAACAATGCAGCAAAAGTTGCCAAGAATTGGGCTATGTCCAATTTATTTGATGTTTTAAACACTACGTAATGCTTTGGTAGTAAAACTCATTCAACTGAAACAAACTTTAGGGGTATTTATAAGCAGCAGCGTCTTTTGTTTTGGAAATTTGTTTTGGACGAAAGCGCTAAATAGAAGGGGCTTAAAGTTGAAACACTTAGCTTGGCTTTTTGCTTAATCAAGATATTTGTTTTTTAGAGCTGTTTAGCACAGATTTTTGCTGAATAAGGATTCAAAAGTCAGAGGGATATTTGAACTTTAGCTGGTATTTGCACTCGTTTGTAAGAGTCTCTATTCATCTTTGGACCCCACTCCCCCTTGGGTATCAGAACTTTAATCTCATTCAAAGGCTTTTTGAGAGGTTTCCGGGCCCCAAAAGGTAACTAGCAGAGCTATTGACATAAAACTACATTAATAAGATGTGCATTATTTCTCAAAAAGCTGCTTTTCTTGCATAAGAATATTGATTGAAAATTGTGTTCAAATGCAGTTTTAATCTCCTCAACAAAAAGATTTTTCAGCAATCCTTTATTAAATCATTTTGGGGATCTTGTTGATTCCAAAATTTCTGCAAGCATCATAGAGGCTGCGATTTGATCGTTTGTTTCTCTTATGGAGCTCTGGCTAATACCGTAAGCTTTGAGTAAATTCCTTGCCGCTTTTGAGGAAAATCTTTCATCATAAAGCAGCACGATGTTGTCTTTGCTGGCTAGTTTGATTGCCAGTGCTTCTGCTTTTTCGGTGATAGATGCATTTTTGTTATCTTGAGTAAGAGGCAGGCCTATGACAATCCCTCCAATTTTTTTACGAGATATTAGTTCGTAGATTTTTGACACTAAGGCATTTTGATCATTTTCTAATATCGTGCATAACGGCAAGGATATTTTTTGCTCTGGATCTGAGATTGCTATACCAGTTTTTTTTGTTCCGTAATCTATTGAAAGAAGAGATTTGTCTTTTGAAATCAATGAAAGGAAAAGATGCAGATCTTTTGTGATTGTTTTGATTTCTTCATCGGACACTTGTTACCTTAAGTTAGAAAATTTATTTGTTTATTGAAGTTAATTAAGTGTGTAGTTTTTTTCGTACGTTCTTTTTTGATACGTCATTTTTTTGGCCAATTTTTTCAAGATATTCCATATACTCGGTGTAATTGCCTTCAAACCAAGTGACATTATGATTTTCCTTATCAAAGGCCAAGATATTTGTTGCGATGCGGTCTAAGAACCACCTGTCATGACTGACAACTAGTACGCATCCAGCGAATTGGTTAATTGCATCTTCTAGATTTCTTAATGTTTCTACGTCAAGGTCGTTGGATGGTTCGTCTAGCAAGATCACATTAGCTCCTTGTTTTAATAACTTTGCCATGTGTACTCTGTTTCTTTCTCCACCGGAGAGCTCTCCAACCCTTTTCTGCTGATTTTCTCCACGAAAATTAAATGCAGCGCAGTATGCTCTTGTCTTTATGGTTCTTTCTCCCATGTTAATTTCCTCTAGGCCGTCAGATATTTCTTGCCACACTGTATTGGTATCTTTTAGGTTGTCTCTTGATTGATCTACATAACCAAGACTTACTGTTTCTCCTATTACGATTTTGCCTGTATCGGGTTTTTCTTTTGCAGTAATAAGGTTAAAAAATGTGGACTTTCCTGCTCCATTTGGACCAATGATACCCACTACGGAACCTGCGGGAATGTTACAGCTGAAATTATCAAATAAAAGTTTTTGATTGAAGCTTTTGCTTATTCCCTCGACCTTGATTACCACTGAGCCTAGTCTTGGACCATTTGGAATGACAATTTGATCTGCACTAGCAGTTTTGCCTATTTCTCTTTGTTGATCTACTAAGTCCTGATAGTTTTTGATTCTGGCTTTATTTTTTGTGTGCTTGCCTTCTCTGATCCAGCGCAATTCTTTGTCTATTTGTTTGCCTAGTAAAGATTGGCCTTGTTTTGAAAGCTCTAATTTTTCATACTTTTGTTGAAGCCAATTTGAATAATTGGATTGCCAAGGGATACATTGTTTATTGTCTACTTCAAGTATCCATTCTGCTACTTGATCTAGAAAATATCTATCATGTGTTATAGACACGATTGTGCCCGAATAATTTTTTAGATAATTTTCAAGCCAAGCTACAGATTCTGCATCTAAATGGTTTGTAGGTTCATCTAGTAATAATATGTCTGGTTTTTGCATAAGCAATCTGCACAATGCTACTCTTCGCTTTTCTCCACCAGAGATGTCTTTTACGGAGCTTTCTTTGGACGGACAAGATAAGGCATTGAGAGCTACAGAGATTTCATATTCCAGATTCCAGCTATTTGTTGCGTCTATTTCTTCTTGTAGACGTGTTTGCTCTTGCAATAGGAACTCGAACTCATCTTCGTTTGCATGTGCGAATTTTTCGTTTACAAGTGCAAAATCGTCCAGCAATTTTTTTCTGTCAGCTACTCCTTCTAGAATGTTTTCGAATACGGTTTTATCTAGGTCAAGTTTTGGTTCTTGAGCCAGATAACCTATCTTTACTCCTTTTCTGGGCCATGCTTCTCCTTCAAAGTCTTTATCTACGCCTGCCATGATCTTCATGAGAGTAGACTTTCCTGCTCCGTTAGGACCAATGATGCCTATTTTTGCACCATCAAGAAAGGACAACCAAGTGTCTTTTATGATAACTTTGCCATCAATATTTTTGCTGAGGCCCTTCATCACAAAAACAAAATCAGAAGACATAATGGCTTATTTACTATGGAATGAAATTCTTGTAGGCTAGAGGGTAGGTTTTCACCGACACCCTGACCAGATGTTTATACTTGTTCATGGTATTACGAGCTCTAATCAAGGGCCAGCATTTTTTTGCCACAAACTTTTATGTTGAAAGGATTTTTCACACTTTGCTTTACTCTTTTTTGTATAATGCTGGGGTTTACTTCGTGCACTACTGATGTATTTCGCGGAAGGCAATTTTTTGGGCTTTCTGAAAATTTTGCCAAAGGCAAATTTCTCAATGAAGAGATGCCTGCTCCTAGAAAAAAAAGATCGTTTAAGGACCATCTATCCTTTGGTATAGAAGTTCTACGGAGAGGCGGTTGGCCCAAATATTTCCATACACAAGAAAAGCAAATTCTTAGAGTAAGAGAAGAAGGGCTTAGAGTATATTTTATCAACCATGCTACATGTTTGATCCAAATGGAAAAATACAACATATTAACCGACCCAGTCTGGTCTAATAGAGTTAGTCCGTTTACCACTGTTGGGCCTAAAAGAGTTACCAATCCTGGCATTAAATTTGAGGACTTGCCTCCAATTGACATCGTACTTTTGAGTCATGATCACTACGATCATCTTGATATTGAAACTTTACTTAAATTAAATAAACAATTTTCTCCAAAATTTTTTGTGGGTCTTGGAGTTGAAAAGTTGCTTAAAAAGCACGGTATCACAAAGGTTTACTCTATGGATTGGTGGGATTGTATAGCAGTTGAAAATGATCTATGTGTCAACTTTGTTCCGTCCCAGCACTTTTCGGGTAGAGGAGTATTTGACAGAAATTCTACTTTGTGGGGTGGCTTTGTTGTAACTGGACGTAACTCGACAATGTATTTTGCTGGAGATACTGGATACAGTAAGAAGCAATTTTCAGATATTAGTCAAAAGTTTAGCAATATCGATGTTGCAATAATGCCTATAGGTGCTTACGACCCTGTAGAGTATATGCAGTATGTACATATGAATCCGTACGAGGCAGTACTAGCTCATCAGATTTTGAAACCTAAAAAGAGCATTCCGATTCATTATGCTACTTTTCGTTTGACCCTAGAAAAATACGAAGATCCGGCTAAAGAGCTAAAGAAATCTCTTGATCTGCTTAAAATTAGCAGAGATCAATTTCCAATTCTAAATTTTGGAGATTCCATTTTGATCAAATAGTTGCAAGCTTTGAGTACTGTCGGAAAGTCCAAATTCTAAACATCGATTGATTTGGGCAAGATCTTTGTGTGCTGCAAGCATCGTCATGCCTTTTTGACAAAAGATTTCAGCTACTTGTTTTTCGGTATCTTTGCCTATTTCCACGTAGCAAGCACCTTCTTTGTGCAAAAAGTTTTTTGCATCATTTGCTATTTTCCAGTAGTGCTCTAGTCCATCGGATTCAGCGAAAAGGGCTATAACGGGTTCAAAACTCAGTTCTTTGGACGGACTAAATTTTTTACTTACATATGGAGGATTAGAAACGATGACATCGAATTTACCTGTAACATTTTGATACCAATCGCTTTGCACAAGAGAGATGCGATTTTGTAGGTCTAGCCTGATTGCATTTTTTTGAGCAATGGCTAGTGCTGCTTTTGATACATCAATACCTAATCCAGTTGCATTAGGTAAGTTTTTTAAAATCGAAAGAATTATGCAACCACTTCCAACGCCAAGTTCTAAAATTTTCACATTATCTAACTTATCATGACGATCCAAAATTTTTTGTACGAGAATTTCTGTATCGGGTCTTGGAATGAGCACATTGTTATCAATGAAAAAATCTATTCCGTAGAACTCTTTATTTTGCATGATATAGGCAATGGGTTCTCCTTTAGCTCGTCTTGTAAGCAAACTATGAAAGTGCTCTATATTTAGGTTCTTTAATTGGTCGTTTTGCTGCAAAAGCATTTGCTCAAGCGATAAGCTTAGTGCGGCGCGCAGAATGAGTTTAGACTCTGATATTGGATTGGGTATTTGATGTAATCTCAGCAAAGCAGCGCCTTGCGTTATACATTCTTGTATGGTTGGCATAGAGTAGTTGGATCTACAGGCCTGTAGATCCAAAACCTCCTAGGCCTCGATCTGTATCACCTAGCGTTTGCGTGCTCACTAGCTTTACTTGCTCGTACTTAGAGACTACTCCTTGTGCGATTCTGTCTCCTTTGTGCACTTCATATGTTTCTCCGCCCAAATTGATAAGTAAAACTTTTATTTCTCCTCTATAATCGGAGTCTATTGTGCCAGGAGAGTTTAATATTGTGATGCCGTGCTTAAAGGCCAAACCCGACCTGGGTCTTATTTGCATCTCGTAACCCTTGGGCAGTTCAATACACACGCCTGTGTGAATCACTGCTGTTTTTAATGGATAAAGCACAATTGATTTTTCAATAGCTGCCATCAGATCTATACCTGCACTTTGCTCTGTGGCATATTGGGGCAAACTTAGTGCATTTGCGTGAGATAATATTTTAATTTTTATTTCCATCTCTGAATTTTGTTAATTATGATTTAGTGATCTTAATCGTATGATGTAACATTCGTTTTGGTCAAGCGTGCTGTCGGCTCTTTTCTAAAGACTCATGTTGGAAGGTGCAGATGTTGGTTTATAACAATGTTTCAACAACTTTAAGATACTGCAGGGTTTATTGGAAAGAACATTGTGATCCAGCTTTCATTATCTTGGTCAATTAATTAACTATTTCTTTATTTTTAATCTAAAGTTGTATAAATAATTTAATTTTGTAGTACAATATAATTGTTATGTAGTGCATATTAGAGGTTCTTATGGATTCTGTTTGTACAAGAAAGCTATTTGCTAAATTGGAGCTTTTAAAAGATTCTGGTGAAAATATTGACCTAGAAAAGGTTACCAGGGCAGTGCAGTTTGCGAAAAAATTTCACGAAGGTCAAAAAAGGTCTAGCGGAGAGCCTTATTATTATCATCCCATAGAAGTTGCCTACATGGTTTCTTCTTACTACTCCGGCACTGATGTGATAGCTGCTAGTATTTTGCATGACGTAGTAGAAGATACTGAAGCTACTATAGGGATGGTTTTAGATAATTTTGGCTGGAGAGTTGCACGCCTTGTGTACGCCCTTACGCGGGATCGAGAGGAGGGCAGGTTAACAGCAGGAGAGTTGTTGCAAGATATTGTAAATTCTGACGATAGAGAGGCTTGTCTCATCAAAATGATGGACAGGTTACACAATCTTCAAACTTTAGAATTTCAAGATAAAGATAAGCAGGAAAAGACTGCAAAAGAGACTATCGAATTGTTTCTTGCTCACGCTATGGATTTAGGTTTTGGAGTTGAGAGAGAGGTTAATGTTTTTGCTTCTAAAGTGCTTTTTCCGGACTCGGAAACTGCATTAAGGCAAAGCTATGCTCGATACTTATCACAAAAGGATGGATCTTCTTTGATACCATCTTTAAATAATGATTTTTTTGATTTGCAAAATGATAATCAGACTAAAGGGAAATAATTAGCAACCCTTTGTTTGATTGGGTAGTTGCGTGAGTCTGTTTAATTGATTTGATTGCACGCGTCTTGTGGGCAAGTAAAGATCGTTTCTCAAAAAACGCCTCGATTCTAGTAGTGTTTTGATTACTAGATAGCACTATCTATTTTCTTTTGTAGCAGCTTTCGTAAAAGTAAGTTCAAAGTATGCTCTTGCAATGAATGCAAAAACCGGAGCATTACTTCAAACGTAGTGCAAGAAAATTTTAATCAGTGTGTCTGAGGAATCACGTGCTGGCTTTTCAGAGGGTTGATAAGCTCTTTAGATTTTTTTAATAGGCCGCAAAGGCTAGGACGCCCTCTAGTGCGAAAAGCACTTGGGGCAAGTTTTTTGTTTAGGTAGGATGGATCAAATCATGGCGGGAGTGACGGGACTCGAACCCGCGACCTCCTGCGTGACAGGCAGGCACTCTAACCAGACTGAGCTACACCCCCTTATTTGTATATTGAACGTCTTATGCCAAGAATTCTTCAGTAATTTCTTAAGCTGAAGCAACAAAGGACCGATCAATCAAGACATGGGAGTATATTGTTCCCTATTTTTTAATGCAAGTAGTATTTGAACAATATGATCAGAGCATTTTGAGAAGAGTTTGCTTTATTTTAGAATCACTAAGATGCATTGTTTAACCTAAACGTGGCTTTAAGTGCTAGATTTGTCTATACTGGTCAAGAGGATTTAAATAACTGTTTTTGCAATTTTATGAAAGATTCGATAGTAGACATTACAGATGAGGTAAAAAGCTCTTATCTTGATTATGCAATGAGCGTTATTGTCAGTAGAGCGCTGCCTGACGTTAGAGACGGATTAAAGCCCGTACACAGAAGAATTCTATATTCAATGTATGCTTCAGGATTCTTTCATAACAAGCAATATAAAAAGTCTGCAAGAACCGTCGGGGACGTGATTGGTAAATATCACCCTCACGGAGATAGCGCTGTATATGACGCATTAGTGCGTATGGCTCAAGATTTTTCTCTGCGAGTTCCTTTAATAGACGGACAGGGAAATTTTGGCTCGATTGATGGAGATGCACCAGCTGCTATGAGATATACAGAAGCTCGCCTTGCTAAAGTAACCAACAAGATGTTGGAAGATCTTGCTTTTAGTACTGTCGACTTTAGAGCAAATTATGACGGTTCAGAGCAGGAACCTGTAGTGCTGCCTTCACTTTTGCCTAATCTGTTATTAAACGGTTCTGGGGGCATTGCGGTTGGCATGGCAACCAATATTCCTCCTCATAATTTAGGCCAATTAGTTGATGCATGTTGTTTATACATAGACAATGCTGACGTCTCTATTGAAGAGCTTATAGAGGCTGTTGAGGCTCCTGATTTTCCAACTCAGGGGGTAATCCTTGGAATAGAAAATCTGCACAAAGCGTATCGTACCGGAAAAGGTATCATTACTATAAAAGGTGTTGCAGAGATTGAAAGTAGAGGAGAAAAACAAAAGGCCATAGTTATCACAGAAATTCCTTATTCCGTAAATAAGTCTAAATTAGTCGAAAGAATAGGAGAGCTTATAAAAGAAGGTAGAATCGTTGGAGTAAGCGATTTACGAGATGAATCTGACAATACCGGTATTCGTGTTGTGGTAGAGCTAAAGAGAGACATAATTCCTGAGGTAATTTTAAGACAAATCTACAGTTATACTCCTCTAAAGGTTAGTTACGGAATTAACATGCTAGCTCTGCACAAGGGCGTTCCGCGACTGATGAATTTGCGAGAGATTATTAATGCTTTTATTAATTTTCGCAGAGAGGTTATCTACCGTAGAACTGCATTTTTATTAGAAGAGGCAAGGCAAAGAGCTGAAATTCTTGTAGGCCTCTTTATTGCTGTGAACAACTTAGATTTTGTAGTTAAATTAATTAAGGATTCGGAAGATTTTACCTCTGCTAAAGCAAAGCTTATCGAAATCGCTTGGGATATAGAAAGTATTGCAGCTTTTGTGGAGTATTTATCTTTAAGTTTGACGCAAGGGAGGTTTTACCTATCTGAAAGACAAGCAAAGGCTATTTTAGAGATGAGGCTTTCAAAACTTACTGGGTTAGAGACGCGCAGAATAATAGAAGATCTTGAGAATCTTTTGGAATCTATAAAGGAATATCTTGCCATATTGGCATCCGAAAGCAAATTGATGTTCATTTTAAAAGAAGAATTGCTTTCGTTGAAGGCGGAATTTGCTACTCCGAGATTGACAAAACTAGAGCACTCTCTAGAGGACTTTGGAGACGAAGATTCTTTGATTCCTGAAGAAGAGGTTGTAGTAACATTTACTTTGAAGGGTTATGTAAAGAGAGTATCTCTTAATGAATACAAAGCTCAAAGAAGAGGAGGGCAGGGAAAATCGGCCCTGAATATGATTAATGATGATGTTATCATAAAGGTTTTGGTAGAAAGCACTCATGCCGACCTATTATTCTTTTCAAACTTTGGACAAGTGTATAGGTTGAAATTATACAAGTTGCCTATCGCAAGTATGCAAGCAGCTGGTAAGCCTATAGTCAATCTTTTGCCTTTGAGCCCCGGAGAGAAAATCAACAATATGTTGCCGTTACCTAGAGATAAAATCTCTAGAGAAAATATGTCTATTATATTTGCAACCTCTAGCGGACAGGTGCGAAGAAATAATCTATCGGATTTTGAATACATCCCTGCTAACGGCAAGATCGCTATTAAATTGGACGAGGGGGACAATTTAGTTTCGGTACACTTTTGTACGTCAAGGGATCATGTGTTTTTGGCAACTCATCTGGGAAAATGTATTCGTTTTTCTGTAGATGAGCTGAGAATTTTTAAAAGTCGCAGTTCAGATGGAGTCAGAGGTATTCATCTGGGCAAGGAAGATAGAGTTGTAGAAAAGACAATACTATACGGTACTGATTATACTCAGGAACAAAGAGACGTTTATCTTTCAATGCCTGTTGAAGTGAGGCGCAAGATGAAGGATGCCCAATGCGACATACATGTCATGAAAGTGATGCAGGACTTGGGCATTGTGGAAAAAGGCTTAGATATTGAGACTGCTACTAAAATGGCATCGGAGGAGCAATTTATTTTGTCCATTACAGAAAATGGCTATGGTAAATGTACTTCTGCGTACGAATATAGAACAACTCACAGGGGGGGTAGTGGAGTTGTCAATCTTGCTGTTTCGCGCAAAGTGGGAAATATAGTAAGTGCTATACCTATTTTTGGTGAATCTGATGCAGAATTAATGATTATTACCAACTTGGGCAAAGTCATTAGGTGTAAATTAGACAATATTCGTGTTACTGGCCGTAACACAAGTGGAGTAATTTTAGTAAAAACTAAAAAAGAAGAGAAAGTGGTCTCAATTTCTCTAGTAAAAAATAAAATTTGCGAAGACGATGAGTAAGCCAATATGGAGAGGTAATCGGTAACAACGATGCTGTGCAAAACTTTGTCACTTTAGTTTGAGTTGTTATTGTTGTCTTTTTATCATTCTCTTTGTAAGATGATGGTATTCACTTATTGATTTTAGTATACTCGTGATAGTAGTTAGTTATAACGGAAATGTGGAACTCGCGTTGCGTTCTCTTAAAAAGCGTATGCAGCAGGAACTGTACTTTAGCAAAATGCGCGAAAACAGATGCTATGAGAGCCCTTCTGCTAAAATTCGTAGAAAGTGCGCAGATGCTGCAAAGCGCAGGAGCAAAATGAGAGCTCGCAGATACGCTTGAAGTCTTTTTAGATGTGGCTCATTTTGTCTTAAGGGGTAGATATTGGAACTCTTCAGCCTTCCTTCACCGAGAGGTCTTTTTGCAGGGAATTTCTGTCATCGAAAACGAAACACTCGCCCTGCCACAGTGAATCTTCTTTGTCTCCAAATTGCCTTAGATATTCCAAAATTCCTCCCTCAAGTTGATAAACATCTTTGAAATCCAGATTTTGTTTTAGGTATGTGGTTGCCTTTTCGCATCTTATTCCGCCAGTGCAGTACATAGCTATCTTTTTGTCTTTAAGCATTGTTGCTTGATCATTGAGCCATGCTGCAAAATCTCTGAAATATTTTGTTTTCGGGTTAATTGCATTTTTAAAATGACCCATTTGAAACTCGTAAGTATTTCTGACATCAATTAGTGCAACATCTTTTTGATTGAGGAAGTGTCCCCAGTCTTTAGACGCAATGTACTCCCCTTTGAAACTTTCAACTCTAAGAGCAGTTTGCCCTGTGCTAACTATTTCTGATTTTATTTTTACTTTGAATTTTGCAAACGGGTCAAAATTGGCATAATTGATGTGTATCGTCCAATGTGAGGTGCTGCTAAAAGATCGAATTTTTTGGATCATATCTTGTATGCTTTCATCTGTTCCGGAGAGAGAGCAGTTGACACCTTCATTGGCAAGGATTACTGATCCGTTGATTTTTTGTTTTTTGGCTAGCAGTGTGATTTTATATTTTAATTCTTCTAGATGTTCATTTTTAAAAAAGGAGTAAAAGTTTGCTATGCAGATTTGTTTTGACGTCATTGTTTATTTTGTTTAGATCTAGTTAGGTAGTGTTAGTTCAGGATAGTTTTTAACAGAGTTACAATCGAAATTGTAACTTAAAATCACATTTATTGTACTGATATTAACACAAAGGGTGTATACTCAAGGTTGAGATTTATTTGATTTTAACGTATTGTTCCTCTTTAGTAAGAACAATAAACGGCTATTTAGTGAGTTTATGGAAGCAGAGAAACTTAATGGTAAGGGCAGGGGAGATCCTGTAGATAACATCATTGCTAGCAGGCTTGTGCAGAGGCGCCATATGGTAGGCAAGAGTCAGAAAGAGCTTGCAGATTGTGTTGGAGTCAGCATTCAACAAATTCAGAAATATGAAAAATCTACTAATCGCATTTCTGGAGGGCGTTTGTACAAGTTTGCAAAATTTTTAAAAGTTCCAATAGAGTACTTTTTCGTAGGCATAGATGAAATGCTCGCTAAAGGGTATAAAAATGCTTTGGCTGAAGAGCAGGCTTTGTTTGTGGACAATGTTCCAGACGGTTCTTATACAGAAAAGGACGTGATCAATTTGATTAAGTCTTACAAAGCAATTAAAGATCGCAATGTGCGCAAAAAGTTTTTAGAATTAATTCGCTCTGTTGCCGGAATTGCTGGTTATGTATAGAGCTTTTTTTGGTTTGATTCTGATATATTTTTGTATTCAACCATTAAACCTTTTAGCTCAAACTCGTATTAAAGACATTGCTAGTGTGGAAGATGTAAGGGAGAATTTTGTTATGGGTTATGGGCTCGTAACTGGTTTGGCTGGTAGTGGGGACAATTTGCGTAACGTCTCTTTTACAAGGCAAGAGCTTGTCTCTTTGCTTGATAAGCTTGGGATCAGTGTGCACGGGTCTAATATTAGAACTCGGAATGTGGCAGCCGTTATTGTCACTGCTAGTTTGCCTTCTTTTGCAAGGCCTGGTACGAAGATGGATGTAAGAGTTAGTGCTGTAGGAGACGCTAGCAGTCTTGCAAATGGTGTGCTTCTTCCAACTACTCTTTTTGGTCCTGATGGCGTTGTTTATGCACTTGCTCAAGGAGTTGTTTCCGTTCAAAGATTTGTTCCCTCCTCTCCAGAGGTGAGAGCCCAAAAATCTGAAGTTCTTACAAATGGAGTAATCCAAAATGGCGCAATAGTAGAAAATGGCATTGATTTTTCCATCAAAAATCTACAGCTTATTCGCATAATTTTAAACTCTCCTGACTTTAATACAGCAACTAGCATAGCAGAAGCAATCAACGACAATCTGGACGGAGATTTAGCACGTGCTGTGGATTCTGCAACGGTTGAGGTCGCAGTTAAGAAGCATTTTGTTGATGATGTTGTACAATTAATTTCTAAGGTGGAATCTATTAAAGTCAACACTGATTCAAAAGCTTTCATTGTATTAAATGAAGTCAATGGTACCGTTGTAATGGGCGGCAATGTTAGAATAAAGCCTGTTGCCATTGCTCAGGGCAATCTCTTGATGCAAATTGGCGCCTCAAAAGGCAAGAAAAATAATTTGGAATCTATAGAACGAGCTCGTGGCTCTGGTATCAGAGCCATTGAACAAGGGGCTACTTTAAGCGAGGTTGTTGCGGGCCTGAATCAACTTGGAGTATTACCAAAGGATTTGATTGATATATTGAGGGGAATCAAAGCAGCTGGAGCTTTAGACGCTTCTATAGAGATAAGCAGATAATACTATGTATTTCTTTTTGTAGGTCGGTATATGCTTATTGACTCTCACTGTCATTTAAATATGCCTCAATTTTCCTTGCTCGAAGAAGCATTAAATAGAGCACGAATAAGTGGCGTAGATTACATGCAAACAATCTGCACTAAAAAGTCTGATATTCCTGAAATTATAGCGATTCTTGACAAGTACGACAATGTTTTTGGCTCGATTGGAATTCATCCAAACGATGTATCGCAGGAGGAAATGCTTACAGCAGAAGAAATCGTACAGTATATAAATGTGCATTCAAAGATAATTGGTATCGGTGAAACTGGATTAGATTTTTTTCGTAAACATGATTTTGATCTACAAAGACAATCTTTTGTATCTCATATCAAGGCTGCTCAAATAAGTGGATTGCCTGTGATAATTCATTCTCGCAGTTCCGACGCGGAGGTTGTTCAGATATTGCAAGCTGAATTGATCAATGCGCCATTTAGATCTTTGATTCACTGTTTTACTGGAGACAGAGAGTTTTTACGTAATGTTCTTGATTGTGGTTGCTACATTTCTATGTCTGGCATTGTGACCTTTAATAACGCTCAATTGCTGCAAGATCTTGTGAGATATATACCTCTTGACAGGATATTGGTGGAGACTGATTCTCCGTATCTTGCGCCTGTTCCTTACAGAGGCAAAATCAATGAGCCTTCTTTGCTTGCATTTACTGCAAGAAAGATTGCACAATTGCTAGATATTTCTTTTGAAGAGGTATGCCGCATAACTTCTGACAATTTTTGTAATTTATTTAGCCGTGCGAATTTACCAAAAATTTAATTCTAAATCTTAAAAATTTCGAAATTTGGCGATAAAGCATTGCACAGTTGTTATTGTATGCGGTCCAACAGCAAGCGGCAAATCTGATTTTGCTATGTCTCTAGCTGAAAAAATGGATGGGGTGATAATCAACGCAGATAGTGCTCAGGTGTATAAAGGGTTACCTATCCTTACCTCTGCTCCTACAACTCAAGATCAAACAAAGATCGAGCATCTTTTGTACAATTTTTTAGAACTCAAGGAGAAATTTTGCGTTGCTTTATATTTAGAAAAAGCAGCAAACACAGTTAAAGAAGTAATTGCAAGAAACAAGACTCCTATTATCGTGGGTGGTAGTGGTCTGTATATCTCTACCCTGTTAAGAGGAATTAATCACATTCCTCAAATAGATTCAGCGATTCTAGATTCTTTGCAAGAGGAAATGTTAATAAGTGGTACAGCAAAAGTTTATGAAAAACTAATGAATGTAGATGCTGCTTTTGCGAGCAAAATTAACTCTAATGATTCTTATCGTATTTTGCGAGGTTACGGAGTTTTTTTGCAATCTGGAAGAACATTTTCTTCTTTTTTGACTCATTCAAGACAAGACCCTCTAAGTGCTTACGAAAAAAAGGTTATATTACTTCATCCGGAGCGTCATTTTCTTTACGAAGTATGTAACAAAAGATTCGATTCGATGCTAGGCCTTGGAGCCATGGAGGAAGTTCAAGCTATCAAAAATTTAAAGGACGAATTATTTTTACAAAATGCCGCACGCGTTATCGGATTTAAGGAATTGCTTTTATGTTTGAATAGAAAAATGGATTATCAAGATGCAGTAACCTTGGCCAAGCAAAACACCAGACGTTACGCAAAGAGACAAATTACTTGGTTTTCCAATCAGATTGCAGAAAAACAAATATTGCCATATGAAAATTTTGCAGCACTAAAGAATATAGCGAACAACTTTCAATTTTTGCACTAGTATTTTGCCTTTAAGATCTATTAAATCAGCAAAAATCAAAGCCTTAGTATCTGGCATTTATGCTACTGTAGGCAAATATTACAAATGTTTTTTCTGGGGAGTAGTTACATATTTAATGCCTCCTAAATGTCTTTCTTGCAGAGAGCTGATTTGGGGGGAAGCGGGATTATGCTGTATTTGTTGGAAAAAATGTACCTTTATTAGAGAACTTTGCTGTATAAAATGTGGGAGACTTTCAAGGTATCAAGGCCTTATTTGTGGGTTTTGTATTCAAGAGCCTCCTGATTACGAATGCGCTCGCTCTTTAATTGATTTTAATTTTGTGAGCAAAGGCTTTATTCATGATCTCAAATATCGGGATCGTACTGACTTGATTCACTTTTTTGCTAAGCTTCTTGCAAGTGCTCATTGCGACTTGGTTGCAGATGTAGACATGGTGATTCCAGTGCCAATGCATTATTTTAGAAGAATGCTGCGCTCTTATAATCAAGCTCATATTCTTGCTTTTGCACTTGCTAATAACATTGGTAAGCAATTTGCACCATGGATACTCAAAAAATCCAGACTTACACCTACACAAACTTTGATGAACAAAAAGAAACGTAAGCAAAATCTTAAAGGCAGTTTTAACATCCTCAATGTAGCGGATATCAAAGGTAAAAAGGTTCTGTTAATAGATGATGTGATGACTACAGGTAGTACTGTAAATATTTGCTCTAAGGTTTTAAAAAATGCAGGGGCAGTATCTGTAAAGGTTCTCACTATCGCGTCTGTACGGTAGGTATTGGGAATGATTTTTATACATCACGACGTAGATTTTGCTCTACAAAAAGAGGATAGAGCTAATGTGAATTCACAAATTGGTCGTGCAATTCGGATAAAAAAAAGGTGGGTTCCTCTGAGAACTTGTACAAAATCAATCCAAAAGTCCTGCTGTCAAAGAAGAGTCTTCAAAGCAGGACTTTCATGAATTCAGATCAGCAAAAATAATGAGGGGCAGAAGATTCAACCCTTATTCCGAACCTTTTCTTCTTACGCCTAAAAAGTGCAATAGATAAATGAAAAGATTTATTACATCTAAATATAGAATAAAGGCTCCAACAAGAGCCGCCTTTCCTTGATCTCCTCCTCTGTCTAACGCATCATAATAATGGGATTTAATTTTTTGAGTGTCATAGGCTACAAGTCCGGTAAATGCCAACACTCCAATTGCAGACGTTACAAATGTTAGAGCGGAACTGCGAACAAAGATGTTTATCACAGAAGCAATAACAAGACCCAAAACGCCCATGATCAAAAAGGAACCAAAGGCAGTTAGATCTCTTTTAGTTGTATGACCGTAGATACTCATGCCTGCAAACAAAGAGGCGCATACTAAAAACGTAACAGCTATAGATTCGCCAGTATAAAATATTGCTAGCGAAGAAACAGACATGCCCAATAGCGTGGCGTATGCCCAAAACAAATTCTTGCCCCTTTCAATCGAGAAAGAGTTTCGTGCTGAAAAAAAATACATTCCTATAAACAGGGGTGCCATTGTAACGACGAATCCTATTGGCGTCAGGCCTATTCTTCCGGAACTGAAAGAAAATATCAGGTTTCTTAAGGGCGCAAGGTTAATAGTAAGAAAAGCCGAAATCGTAGATATCATAAGTCCAGCGCACATGTAGCTGTACACTCTTAGCATATATGCCCTTAAACCCAGGTCAATTGTACCTGAGGATCCGTATTCTCTAATTTTTTCTGACATAATAATCACCTCAATGAATTTTTACTCAAAAGAGTGCAAAAGAGTTCTAAATAAGCTCTCTGAAACGTTCCAATTTTATCCCTTTGGAGAAAAACTTGCAAGGACTCTTGTGACAATTTATGCCCACTGATAGTATTATCGAAGAGCTTTTTTATTATGGTGCTTAAGGGTCTTTGTTCTTTTGAGTGCCGAGATAGTGATGTGATTTGAATACTAAAAAACTATGTCTACTAAGTCTAAGGATTTGCCAAATAGATACGATTTTGCTTTGATAGAGGAAAAAACTCGTAAATTTTGGAGAGATCAAGATGTTTCAAAGTGGAATCCCGATCTGGAAAGATCTCAGAATTTTGTCATAGATACGCCGCCGCCCACAATTTCTGGCAATTTGCATATGGGCCATGTGCTTAGTTATTGTCACACGGATTTTATAGCAAGATTTCAAAGAATGATTGGTAAAAATGTCTTTTATCCTATGGGATTTGACAACAATGGGTTGCCTACAGAACGTTTGGTAGAGAAAGTACACGGTATAAAAGCCAAAGATGTTTCTAGAGCGGATTTTGCTAAATTGTGCAGAGCTTTGATAGAGGTAGAAATGCCAAAATTTCAGTCTTTGTTTGAAGCATTGGCTCTTTCTGTTGATTGGTCTTTATCTTACTCAACTGCGAGTTTAGATAGCTGTAGGTTATCTCAGATGTCTTTTTTGGACTTGGTCAATAAAGGAGAAATATACCAAGAAGAGCAAGCTGTGTTTTGGGATCCAATTGACGGCACCACAATTGCTCAGTCTGAGGTTGAAGAAAAAGAGCAAGTGTCGGTAATGTATGAAATCACCTTTAACTTATTGGAAGGCCACGAAAAAATTAGTATAGCAACCACAAGGCCAGAATTATTGCCTGCTTGCGTTGCCTTGCTATTTCATCCAGAAGACGAAAGGTATAAAAAATTAGCCAACAGATTTGCAATAACGCCGTTGTTTGGAGTAAAGATTCCAATCATTGCAGATTCTGATGTAGTTCCAGAAAAGGGTACTGGGTTGGTTATGTGTTCTACTTTTGGAGATATGCTAGACGTGAAGTGGTGGAAAAAGCATCATTTACCATTAAGACAGGTTTTAGATGCAGGTGGTCGTATTGAGAAAATCGATTTTACTCTAATCTCTTTAGGAGCAAAAATCGCACAAGATAATCTTGCAAAGCTTGAAGGTCTTTTTGTAAAAGATGCGAAAAATACCATATTAGAAATGCTAAAAGAGGGCTTTCATCTTGCACATCAGTACAAAGTACAAAATGTTGTAAAATGCGCAGAAAGATCTGGATGTTCCTTAGAGATAAGAGTTACAAGGCAGTGGTTTATAAGAGTTTTAAAGCATAAGGAAGCTCTACTTGAGCAAAAGTCAAAGATTAGCTGGCATCCAGAAAATATGCGCTCCAGATTAGAGTCTTGGATAGAAGGGCTTTCTTTTGATTGGTGCATCAGTCGCCAGAGGTTTTTCGGCGTTCCTTTGCCTGTGTGGTACCTCAAATCTGACGGAAGCGCTATTTTTCCTAAATTAGAAGATTTGCCTATTGATCCAGCTATCGATTTGCCTAAAGGATATAAAAAAGAGGATGTTGTAGGTGAGCTAGACGTAATGGACACTTGGGCGACAAGTTGTATTTCTCCTCAGATCAACTCATGGGGTATTACTCAATCTCTTGTTTTGGATAAAGGTCGGTACTCAAAACTTTTTCCTGCGGACATAAGGCCTCAGGGGCATGAAATAATAAGAACTTGGGCTTTTGGCACAATTCTAAAATCTTATTTGCATTCAAAGGAAATTCCGTGGAAAAGTATAATGATTAGCGGATGGTGTCTTGCTCAAGACAAGCAAAAGATGTCTAAATCTAAAGGTAATGTTGTTCTGCCTTTGGCGGCATTATCTCAATATGGAGCAGACGTGCTCAGGTATTGGAGTGCAAGTGCAAAGCTTGGTGGAAACACCTCTTTTTCTGAGGACATCATGCAAGACGGAAAAAAACTTCTAACAAAAATTTGGAACGCGGCAAGATTTAGCATCATGCATGTTTGCGATGTGGTGGAGTATTCGGACGAGGAACTGCAAAAGGACGTACTTTGCGTCTTTGATCAATGGATACTAAAAAAATTGGACAGAGCAAATGATGAAATTTTCCAAAGTTTTGAAAAATGTCAGTATCATAACGCTAAAAGCATTATTTCTAGCGTTTTTAAAAGAGAATTTTGCGACCGATACATAGAACTGGTAAAGCTTAGATTGAACGATCAAGGTTGTGATATTGCATGGAAAAAAAGCGCTACAGCGACTTTGTATTTGGCTATGAAGACAATATTAAAACTTTTTGCACCTTTTTTTCCTTATATTACAGAGGAGCTTTTTTCTTATTTTGATTTAAGTAATAGCTCTATTCATGCCAAAGGCAATTGGCCTTGCCTGTTTGAGAAGCCTAGTATTTGTGCATCTGAGGAATCAACCAATATTGCACTTAGTATTTTGGATATTGTAAACAAACTAAAACAAGCATCACAGCGCGCGATAATCGTTCTGCATATTCGTCTTGATAGTGATTTGCTTTCAAAAGATCTACTTTTTGACCTTAAAGGAGCTACCCTTGCTAAAGAGATATGCGTCTATTTGAATGGGCAAGATTTGCCTCAAAGCATTGTTTATTGGACAAATGGAGAAAGTTGCTCTGTTGCGATAGAGGTGGTTGCATAAAAATTTTGCTTGAGGGTTTTCTAAAACGTCAAATGCCAGTTGCATTTTGTTAAGAAATGGGGAAACTTGTTAGTCACTTTTCTTCTTGACTTCTTTGAAAAACTTTTTGATGATTCGTTTTTATCTGTTTAGTCTGGGAAAGCCTTCTCTTGGGGCATTGGCCTTAACTTATTCTGTGTAATTGATGAATCAATTTTTTTTGTAACGCACTGCTCTTGGGCATTTTGATAAGCAAAAGGGTTTTTGCATTGTGAACCAATAGTGGTGATATTTTGCTGCTAACACTAACCACCTCCGTATTAAATTTAGGTTTCCTGGAATGATTTTCGAACGTCAGATTAATAAAATGAGGAAAAACTTTGGAAGTAAGTCTGCAAGTCACGTAGATCTTGATTTTGCCGATATTCAAATATCTTCCTACATGGGTAGTTTTTTACAATTTGACACTCCTATTCATGAGAGGAAAAATTCGGGACTACAGGCTATTTTTAGCTCTATGTTTCCGATTCGAGACTCTGGAAATAACATTTTACTAGAATTTGTTCAGTATCGTTTTGAACCATGTAAGTACGATGTGCGCGAATGTAAGGTGCGAGGAGTTAGCTATATTGCACACGTTAAGGTATTGCTTCGTCTTACAATTTTTGAATATGACGAAAATTTAAAGGCTACTGTTGTAAAGTGTACAAAAGAACAAGAGGTGCTTCTTTGTGATATACCATTGATGACCGAATCTGGTACTTTCATTATTAATGGAGTGGAAAAGGTTGTTGTTGCGCAAATGCACAGGTCCCCTGGCGTGTTTTTTAACAGCGATGAAAGCAAGCTATACGGATCTTTAGGTAAGGCTTTGTATTTTGCAAGGATCATACCATACAGAGGATCCTGGCTTGACTTTGAGTTTGACTCAAAAGATATCATGTACTTTCGTATCGATAAGCGCAGAAAGTTGCATGTCACTACCTTGCTGCGTGCAATTGGCATGGATTGGGACTCAATACTATCTTTTTATTATTCAACAGTTGAATACTCTGTTGGTAAAAGGGGCTGGCAAACAACGTTTGACCCAAAGAATATCAGATCTCACAGTATCAAGAAGGATTTAATTAATTCTGAAACAGGTAGTGTGTTTGCACAATCTGGTCAAAGAATGACGCAGTGGATTGCAACTCAAATGAAAGAGGATGGCAACACCAGCATTTTGGTTGATCTTGAAGATCTTAAGGGATCCTATTTAGGAGAAAAATTAGTAGGTAGAGATGGGCAGATAATATTGGAGGCCGGCAGTCAAATTGACGATGTGGCACTTGAGCTTATAGAGCAAAACGGAATCAAGAAGATCGTTACCCTTCTTATTGACGAAGAGCGAGGTCCATATATTAGAGACACTCTTTTTGTAGATAAAAATCTTGATAAAGAAAGTGCTTTAATGGCTATATGCCGTATTTTGCGTCCTGGTGAATTTGCAACAGCAGAAGCTGGCAAATCTTTAATAGATGCTTTATTTTTTGACAAAGATCAATACGACCTTTCGGCAGTTGGACGTATCAAACTAAATTCGAAATTGGGTCTTGCGGCTTCTGAGGACACATTGGTGCTGACAATTGAAGATATTAAGCATGTCATTAGGGTCCTGGCAGAGGCTAGAGATGGGAGAGCCGATGTTGATGATGTTGATCATCTAGGGGTAAGACGAGCTCGTACTCCAGGAGAGTTGATAGAGAATCAGTTTAGGGCTGGTTTGCTGAAAGTGCAAAAAGGTGTGTTAGAAAGAGTGTCAATGATATCTGATCTTGGGGCTTCAACCCCTCAAGAGTTTGTTAACACCAGGTTGATTTCTAGCTCATTGAGAGAGTTTTTTAATACCTCTCAATTGTGCCAATTTATGGATCAAACCAATCCTTTGGCTGAAATTACTCATAAAAGACGTCTTTCTGCTTTAGGTCCTGGTGGTGTCAATAGAGAAAGGGCGGGTCTTGAGATTAGGGACGTGCACACAACTCACTATGGTAAAATTTGTCCAATTGAAACCCCTGAAGGGCAAAATATTGGTTTAATTAGTTCTCTTACTACATATGCTCGTATTAACTCTCACGGATTTATCGAAACTCCTTACAAAATAGTACAAGGAGGCAGAGTCACTGATGAGATCGTTTATCTTTCCGCACTTGAAGAAGAGAACCGTAACATCGCCCAGGCAAACCCTAGATTGGGTTTGAATGGAGAGATACTAGACGCTGCTGTCTTATGTAGATGTAGTGGTAACTTTATTTCAGTTCCTGCCCAGGATGTGAACTTTGTGTGTCTGAATAACATGCAGGTAGTGTCTATCGCGGCGGCTTTAATTCCTTTTTTGGAAAATAACGATGCAAACAGGGCTCTGATGGGATCCAACATGCAAAGGCAAGCTGTTCCTTTACTCAAATCAGAAGCTCCTTTTGTTGGAACAGGAGTGGAAGGTTTAATTTCTCGTAATTCTAGCACCTTTTTGACGGCAAGTAGGGATGGTGCTATTCAATATTCAGATAGTGAGCGCATTGTTTTTAGTTCTTACGATGCAGACCAAGGGGTGAAAGTTGAAGTATATAATCTCTCAAAATTTGAACGCTCAAATTACAACACTTGTATTAATCAAAGACCTTTGGTACGTGCAGGTCAGCTTGTAAAAAAAGGAGATTTTCTAGCAGATGGCCCTAGTTTAGACAAAGGAGAATTAGCTCTTGGTAGAAATGTATTGATAGCATTCTTGCCTTTCAAAGGTTACACATATGAGGATTCTATAGTCATATCTGAGCGCCTTGTTAGGGAAGATGTCTTTACTTCGATCAGAATTGAAGAATTAGAACTTGTTGTGAGAGACACAAGGCTAGGTCCAGAAGAGATTACAAGAGATTTGCTTAATGTTAGTGAAGAGCATTTGGCTCATCTAGACGAGGTTGGAATAGTCAATATTGGTGCCAGGGTTTCTCCTGGAGATGTCCTGGTTGGTAAGGTGACTCCTAAGAGTGAGGCCTTAGTGACTCCAGAAGAAAAATTGTTAAGAGCTATTTTTGGAGAAAAAGCGCACGATGTTTCAGACTCCTCTCTTTATGTGCCTTCTGGAGTACATGGTACTGTGATAGATGTGAGGATTTTTTCCAGGCGCGGTGTTGAGAAAGATCAAAGAAGTCTTCTTCTTGAAAGACAAAAGACAGAGAGATTGCTCAAAGACTATCAAGATGAAATTAACATAACCGAGACTTTTATTATTAAGCGTCTTGGCATAATGCTTGAAGGAAAGAAAATAGATCGTGCAGCAAGCCCCGTTTTATCCAGAGAGTCTATTATCACTGCTGGGCTTTTGCAGTCTATTGATCCTGAAAAATGGTGGGACATTGTTTTAGAAGATAAAAATGTTACTCAGAACGTATTAATCTTGAAAGAGCAGCGTGCCAAGGTAAGGAAGGAATTGCGCGCAAAGCTTAACGATAGAATATCAAAATTACAAACAGGTGACGAGTTGCCTCAAGGCGCTTTAAAGGTTTTAAAGGTTTTTATTGCAACCAAATGTAAGCTACAACCTGGGGATAAGATGTCTGGAAGGCACGGAAACAAGGGTGTGATTTCTACTATAGTGCCCGAAGAGGATATGCCATTTTTGCAAGACGGTACTGTTGTAGATGTGGTGCTGAATTCTCTTGGAATACCTTCTCGTATGAATATAGGCCAAGTACTTGAAACACACTTAGGTTGGGCAAGTGCTAATTTGGGTAAAAAGTTTGCAGAAGCGGTGGATTTAGCTTGCGACGATAAAATTGCTTTTATTAGAAATCTTATAAAAGAAGTATACGATGCAGAGATTGAATCCGGACTTTCTGATCAAGAGGTCATGAATTTAGCTTTAGAGCTTAGAAGAGGCGTGTATTTTGCAACTCCTGTATTTGATGGAGCCAAAATCGACGATATAAAACGTATGCTTGCAATTGCAGATGTTGACGTTAGTGGTCAATCAGTTCTGATTGACGGAAGTACTGGAGAAAGATTAGACCGCAAGGTTACTGTTGGATATCAGTATTTGCTTAAATTGCACCATTTGGTTGAGAACAAGTTTCACGCTCGTTCTGTTGGTCCTTATAGTTTGATTACTCAGCAACCTCTGGGTGGAAAAATGCATTTTGGTGGTCAAAGACTTGGAGAGATGGAATGTTGGGCTCTGCAAGCTTATGGGGCTGCGTATACGCTTCAAGAAATGCTTACTGTAAAGTCTGATGACGTTATTGGTAGAACCAAAATGTATGAGTCCATTGCCAAAGGGGATCATGCTTTTTATTGTGGAGTACCTGAGTCATTTAATGTAATGGTAAAAGAACTTCAATCCCTCTGTCTTGACATTAGGCTTGAAAATAGAGAGGACGTACAAGGATAAATTATGAAGGTGTGTTGATTGGTAAGAGTTAGTATTGAAATACAAGTGTTTTTTTTATTAGTTTGTTGTTAATTAGATATGTTTGAAAGAAATTTTGCTCGCTCTAGAGAAGACTCAGATAGTCCTCATAATTTTGACCTTATAAAGATAGGTATTGCGAGTCCTGAGGTTATTGAGTCTTGGTCTTATGGAGAAGTAACAAAGCCAGAAACTATAAATTATAGGACTTTCAAGCCGGAAAAAGGGGGCCTTTTTTGTTCCAGAATTTTTGGACCTGTAAAAGATTATGAATGTCTTTGTGGCAAATACAAACGTCTCAAAAATAAGGGCGTTGTATGTCATAAGTGCGGAGTAGAAGTCACAGTTGCTAGAGTGCGTAGAGAAAGGATGGGTCATATTACTCTTGCAGCACCGGTGGTACATGTGTGGTTTTTACGATCTGCTCCGTCTCGTATTGGGTCTCTTCTTGGCATGTCAATGAAAGATCTGGAAAAGATATTGTATTTTGAGTCTTACATCGTTGTAGATGCTGGATCTACAGACCTAAAAGTTAACACCTTGATGAGTGAGCAAGAGTTTTTAGAAGCTCAAGATAAATTTGGTATGGATGCATTTACTGCAGCCATTGGGGGGGAGGCCATCGAAATATTGTTAAAGAATCTTAATCTTCCTAAGCTACTTGAATCTTTAAGAGAAGAGCTTGCAAATTGTGGATCTGAATTAAAACGTAAAAAAATTATTAGATCACTTAAAATCGTTGATAATTTTGTTGAATCAACGAATAAGCCTGAGTGGATGATGATAAAGGTTTTGCCTGTTTTGCCTCCTCAGCTGCGTCCTTTAGTGCCATTGGAAGGAGGAAGATTTGCAACATCTGATTTAAATGATCTTTATAGAAGAGTTCTAAATCGTAATAATCGATTAAAGAGACTTTTAGATCTCAAAGCTCCCGACATTATTGTGCGTAACGAGAAGAGAATGCTTCAAGAAGCTGTTGATGCTCTTCTTGATAACAGTCGTGGGGATAAAATTCTAAAAGGCGCGGGGCGTAGGCCTTTAAAATCTATAGCCGACATGTTAAAAGGCAAGCACGGACGATTTAGGCAAAATCTTTTAGGAAAAAGGGTGGACTATTCTGGTAGGTCTGTAATTGTTGTTGGCCCAAAGCTTAAACTGCACCAGTGTGGGATACCAAAACGTATGGCTTTAGAGCTGTTTAAGCCTTTTGTTTATGCAAGGCTAGTTGGATACGGGCTTGCAAGTACTATAAAGGCTGCAAAAAAGATGGTAGAAAGCGCAAAACCTGAAGTCTGGGATGTATTAGAGGAGGTAATTTGTGAGCATCCAGTTTTACTAAACCGTGCTCCAACGTTGCATCGTCTTGGTATTCAAGCTTTTGAACCAGTTCTTACCGAAGATCAGGCAATTCATTTGCATCCCCTTGTTTGTAATGCATTTAACGCAGACTTTGATGGAGACCAAATGGCTGTACACGTACCTCTTTCGATTGAAGCGCAAGTTGAATCTCGTGTTCTCATGATGTCTTCTAATAACATCCTAAGTGCTGCAAATGGAAGCCCTGTAACTGTGCCAGATAAAGATATTGTGCTGGGTCTTTATTACATGACAATGTCCATTGTATCAGATCAAGTTAAGGTTTTTGGATCTATTTCTGAGATTGAGTATGCAATGCAGTTTGACAGTAATTTAACTTTACACACGAAAGTGCTTTACCGCAGAGCAGATGTTGATTGTAAAAACTCTCTTGTAGAGACAACTTTAGGCAGGTTGTACCTGTTTGAAATATTACCAAAGCATCCTGAGATACCATTTGCATTAATAAATAAGCTGATTTCTAAGAAAGATGTTTCAAATTTAGTACAGGTAGTACACAGATGTTGTGGCCCCAAAGCTACTGTGGTTTTTCTGGATCATGTGATGGCTCTTGGATTTAAGTATTCTTGTCAGTCTGGTATTTCTTGGGGAATGGATGACATGGTGGTTCCAAGTGAACGAGAAGAGTACATTGCATCAACCAAAACAGAGGTGGAGGAATTTGAATCTCAATACAACGACGGTTTAATTACTCACGGAGAAAAATATAACAAGACTCTGGATGCTTGGTCTCAATGTACTGAAAATGTTACTGAGGCCTTGATGAGGGCTATCGAGTTTAAGGATGGAGAAATTAAAAGCACTTGCGATGCCAATGCTGTGTACATTATGTCTGATTCTGGTGCAAGAGGTTCCACTGCCCAGATTAAGCAGATCTCTGGTATGAGGGGATTGATGTCCAAGCCTTCTGGAGAAATTATCGAGACTCCTATTATTTCTAACTTTAGGGACGGTCTTACGGTCTTTGAATATTTTAATTCTACTCATGGAGCAAGAAAAGGTTTGGCGGATACTGCTTTAAAGACAGCTAACTCTGGGTATTTAACTAGACGTCTTGTTGACGTGTCTTTGGATTGCGTTATTACTCAAAGCGATTGTGGCACTGAAAAGGGTTTATTACTGCGCAATTTATTTAGTGATGGCAGAACAATTGTATCTCTAGATGAGAGAATTCTTGGACGAGTTGTTGCACAAGATATATTTGATTCTAGGGGTAATCTCATTTTACCAAAGGGAGGAATGCTAGAGGGTACTCATGTTGCTGCATTGTCAGAAGCTGAAATTCAAAGCGTAAGGGTTCGATCTGTTTTGACCTGTGAGAGCGCTAAAGGAGTATGTGCTGCATGCTACGGCAAAGATTTGTCTACAGGCAGAATTGTCTCTATTGGATCTGCCGTAGGGGTTATTGCCGCTCAGTCCATCGGAGAACCTGGTACTCAGCTTACTATGAGAACATTTCACATAGGAGGGGCTGCTACTCGTTCTGTTGAGGCTTCCTTTATAGAAAGTAGTGTTGCTGGAAATCTAAATATTGAAGAAGGATATTGGAGTATTAACTCCTTGGGGCAAAAGATTGTAACTCATAGGTCTTGCGAGGTGTTTATTAGTTCAAAGGACGGCAAGGAACTTGCAAGATACGGAACTCCATATGGATCAATTTTACTCAAGAGCTCTAAAGATTACGTAGAAGTTGGAGAAAAAATAGCAGAATGGGACGCATATACCGCTCCGATTATCTCAGATGCGGAAGGGACGGTATCTTTTGTAGACATCATCGAAGATGTTACGGTTAGAAGTAGTACCGACCTTGATACCGGTGTTTCTAAGAAAATTGTGATAGAAACTAGGGGTGCATCGAGCTTTGCTCCACGCGTAGAAGTACAGTCTTTGTCCTCTGGAAGAAGGGCATCAGTGTCTTATATTCCAGTAAATGCTGTGCTTATGGTTGCAAATGGAGAAACAGTAAAATCTGGGGATGTGCTTGCGCGTGTTCCAAAAGAGTCTACAAAAACGCGTGACATTACGGGAGGACTACCACGTATTGCAGAAATCTTTGAGGCAAGAAAACCTAAGGATTATTCTTTGATGGCTGAATTTGACGGTATCATAGAATTTGGCAAGGACTATAGAAGCAAAAGGACTGTTATATTGCGTAGAGAAGATGGAGTTGGAGAGATTGAATATGTTGTACCTAAAGACCGGTATATTTCTGTGGCAGACGGAGAATTAGTCAAACGTGGTAGCGTTATAGTAGACGGACAGCCTGTTTTACAAGATATATTGCGCATTAAGGGAGTTGAGGCTCTTGCTGAATATATGGTTTCCGAAATTCAATCTGTATACAGGCTTCAAGGTGTTAAGGTAGACGATAAGCACGTAGAAATTGTTATAAAACAGATGCTGCAAAAGATTCAAATTACTGATCCTGGAGATACAACTTTTTTCTCTGAAGAAAGGGTTGATTACAAGGAATTTGTTTGTATGAATGAAAAAATGTTGATAAGAGGTTTGCGCCCTGCTAAGGGACAGGTTGTAATCTCTGGAATTACTAAGGCCGCAACTCAGACGAGCTCATTTATATCAGCAGCAGCGTTTCAAGAAACTACCAGAGTTTTGACTGATGCTGCCACCGCTCAAAGAGTAGATGAGTTGGAGAGTATTAAAGAGAATGTTATTACCGGTAGATTGATTCCTGCAGGTACTGGATTTTGTGTCCGGAGTTTTAAAAATCAGGCTAAAAATCTAACATAGAGTAAGTGTAAATTTGATGGACTAGTGGGCGTTGTTCTTCTAGTCCCTCATTTTACTTTGGAATTTCTGGATCCTTGGCTATTTAATTTTATATTTTCTGTTGTATGTCTGAGTTGCCTTCCTTGTCTTCGTTAAGCGCTTCTTCGGCTGGATCCTATTCTGCCGCAAAGGATGGACAAAATTTGTTACAACAACATTTGCAAAAGGTAAAGAAAGCACTGCTTATAGTGTTTGGATTTTCCTTTTGTGTGAATCTACTCACTTTGGTTACGCCTTTATATTCTTTGCAAATCTTGGATAGAGTGATAGGCAGTGGTAATAAGGCAACTTTGGCAATGCTGAGTATCATCATGGTGCTAATACATTTTGTTATAGGTATGTTGCAAGTTGCCAGATCTTTTACGTTAATCAAAATTGGAAATTGGCTGGATAGCAACATATCTTATTTGCTATTTCGACGAGTTGTCTCTAATGCGGCTGTGAGCAAAACTTTGGGAGGGGCTCAGATTTTAAGGGACTTTCAAATCATTAAAACATTTTTAACAAGTGTTGGTATCAATACTATATTTGATGCCCCTTGGACAGTTGCCTATTTAATTGTTCTGTATCTAATTCATCCGTACATGTGCATCATTGCAATTGTCGGGTCCATCTTGATTGTATGTTTTGCTTTTTTCAATGCTTTTGCAACCAAACGTGTCCTGACGAAATCAACTGAGCATTCAAATAAAAGTATCAATAGTTTAGAGATGGCAACTCGTAATGCTGAAGTCATAGAGGCTATGGGTATGATGACTAATGTCACTGCTGCTTGGAGAAAATTTCAAATGCAAGCTCTTGATACTCAGTGTATAGCAAGCTACCGCAACGGTATTGTTTCTAACATTTCTGGGTTTATTCGTAGTGTTATTCAAATGGCTGTTACTGGTTTTGCAGCACTTGTTGTTGTAAGAAGCAATGGCATGGAAATGACAACTGGGGGCATGATAGCAAGCTCTATTTTGGTGGGAAAAGCCTTAATGCCATTTAACAACTTTATTGGTTTGTGGCAGGGCATCAATGATGCGATGAAAGCCTACGGACGCGTAAACGCAGTTCTTGATACGCCAGATATGAGGGACATTGCAATGCCTGTTGCTATAGAGCAAGGCTCTTTGGTTGCGGAAAAGGTATTCTTTTTTTATCCTTCTGGTAGCTCTGGTAAGTATATTTTGCAAGATGTGTCTTTTATGCTTGAGCCCGGAGAGATATTGGCGATTATAGGATCTAGTGCGAGTGGAAAATCTACTATGGCAAAATTATTGACTGGAATTTGGAAACCAAATTACGGCACAATACGTGTTGATGGTTTAGAGGTTTATAAATGGCATAGGGAGACTTTTGGTGCAAGAATTGGATATTTGCCTCAGGATGTTGAATTGTTTAGTGGCACAGTATCTGAAAATATTGCTCGCATGAGTCCTGAGTTTAATCCTCAAGATGTTATAGATGCTGCAAAGGCCGCGGGAGCTCATGATCTTATTTCTCGTCTTCAAGATGGGTATGATACTGATATTGGAATTGGTGGATCTAAGCTATCTAGCGGACAGAGGCAAAGGGTGGCTCTTGCAAGAGCATTTTACGGTAATCCAAAGATTTTGGTTCTTGATGAGCCTAATGCTAATTTGGATACAGCAGGAGAAGAGGCTCTCGCACGAGCATTAATCAATGCTAAGGAGGCCAACATATCTTCAGTGTTTGTCTCTCATAGATCTTCTATACTGTCTATAGCAGATAAAATACTTGTTTTAAATTCTGGAATTGTAACAGCTTATGGGCCAGCTCAAGATGTGCTTGCAAGCATGGTTAGCGAAAATTGAGATAAATATCATACATGTCATCAAATCAACATCAGCAACACGATCACAGCAAGCCTAATCCTTTATTAAAGGAAGAGGTTGTCAGTGCCAATATCACGCTTGGTAAAAGCCTCACGCCCTTTGCAACAGTAAAAAAGGGCTTTGCAAGAAAGACCCTTGCTGCTGCCGAACAAGCTTTGGTTTTTGTAGATCAATTTGTGGGCTTTGTTATCAATCGTAATATATCAAAGCTTAATGATGTTATAGTGTATGCAAGGCCACCGATAATATTTGGTCTCTATGTTATATTTATATTCATCATATGTGGGGGTTATTGGGCTTTTTTTGCTCCTTTAGACAGTGCGGCGCATGCGGTTGCTACTGTTGTTGCTAATGTTGACAAACAGCGTATGCAGCACATGCATGGGGGTAAGGTGAAAAAAGTTTTTGCAAAACAGGGCGACGTTGTAAATGAAGGGCAGGTTTTGATAGAGATACGTTCTGTAGATGCAAAAAGTAGTTATGAGATTTCTTTAAATAACTATCTTGATATCCTTGCTCAACAAAACAGGCTGATCGCACAAAGAGACCAGGCAGATCAAATTACATTTGATGAGATTTTAATTCAAAACAAAAAACAGAGTAGGGTGGCAAAGCTTCTTTCTGTGCAAAACCAGATTTTCCGAGAGGCTACTCAATCTTATCAAAACTCTGTTAACATTATAAGGCAGTCCATAAAGCAATGTTTGCAAAAGCAAGAGTCTTTAAAATCTCACAAAATTTACGTTCAAGAGCATCTCAAAGCAATAAGTGACCAGCTGCGAGTTAGTCAAGAGTTAGAAAAAGATGGCTTTGTTGCTAGATCAGCATCTGAAATATTAGCAGCTGAGAAAGCAAAAGCTGAATCAGAGATGGCTAGAACAATTGCTGATTACTCTATTAGTGAAAATGAACATCTATCCCTTGAAATGAGAATTCAAGAGGAGCGTAACAAAAGATTTCAGATCATATTGGCAGAGCTAAGAGATGTACAATATAAGCTTTCTGAGGCTAAAGAAAGGTATACAAATTGCAAAGAGGTGTTTGACGCGCAGCTAATAGTTGCTCCAATGCGAGGTATAGTCAATGACTTGGTAAGAAAATCAATTATTCAGCAGCAATCCGATGTTGGTGGTGTGACGCCAATACGCAGTAATCTTATTGTGGAGGGAAAAATTGCGCCTCAATTAATTGATTCCGTAAAAGTTGGTCAAAAATGTAAGGTTAAATTTACAGCGTTTAAATCTAGAACCTCTCCCGTTTTTAACGGTATTGTAACTTCCATTTCACCTAACACGATTGAATCTATTGCTGCTAATGGCTACAAAGAGATAGCTTATGGAGTAATTCTTGAGATGAACGAAAAAGAACTTAAAGATTTTATGGTGCCTAGAGGCATGAAGCTTTTACCAGGTATGCAGGCCGATGTGAGTATTGTGACTGGTAGCAGAAGTTTGTTTAGGTACTTGTTGGATCCTGTTCTTGATCACGCTTTTAAGGCGATGAAGGAGAAATAAAAAAGCGATTTTTAAAAGATCTCTCTTTTTAAACTTGAAGTGGGGGGTATAGTTTCTGCATTGAAATAACATTGAAGTGCAGAATCCCAATTGAATACTGAAAAGATTCGCGATGCAAAAGTGGTTTCGAATCTGAAAAAGAGAAGTAGTATTGGTTGTTCAAGGGAGCATTAATTCAACTTTGAGTTTTGTGCTTTGCTCAATAAAAACTATTAAGGAGTTGATTTTTAAGGATTCTCATGAAACTGATCTTTATTCGCTCGCTTATAAGGGTGATAACTTTAGCAGAATGCATTGTTTAGTCTAATCGTATCTAGGTTTGCATTTGTAAGCGAAACGGTATCAATACAGAGATCCTTACACTTTTAGCAGAAAAGCTCTATACAACGCTTTGATAACTTTCAAAAAAAAGCATGCATTTAGAGTGCAAACTTCGAGGATTGCACAATCTTAGAAAAAAAGCTCTATACAACCCTTTGGTGACTTTCAAAAAAATCATGCATTTATAGCAAGAGAGTGTCAGCCCTTAGAGATCTTGGAGAAAATCTATTCGTGTTTGAATGTTCACAAGATCCAACCACACGGAAATTTTCAGAGAGAGATTTGTTAGAGTTGCGGAGGCAGGATTCGAACCTACGACCTTTAGGTTATGAGCCTAACGAGCTTCCAGACTGCTCCACTCCGCGTCAACATGGAGTTTTTAACACGTAAAGCGATAAACTGCAAGTTTATTAACGTTAAAATGCCAGTCCTGCGAATTTTTTCTTGAAAGCATTGACACTTTTACTTGTGGCCTGAGAGTCTGTTAAACCTTTTCCTGTCCAAGCAGGGTGATTTCTAAAATCTACATCCATCAAAAATTCAGATCCTCTATAGGTAGATTTAGTCTCAAATACGTCCTTTCCTATTTTAATTTTAACGTCAGAGTATTTTGGGTGTATGTCTTTTTTCATGTAATTGTCTAAAAGCAAAGGTGTTTAAGATTTTTTGTCGCGACAGAGTAACTTTTGATCATATGTTGAATTGATATTGCTTTCAAGCAAGATACGCACGTGAATAACAGCCAGACCCAAGTTTCAACAGAGAATAGAACCTTTAATTTCTAGCTGAAACAATGAATTCTGATAAGATCAGAAGGCAATAACTTCAAATAATCTATACAGCGATTCTGGAAACTAAAGTTTTCTTGATTTCTAAAGCTTTCTTTGAGAGCAAATTGTTGTCTGCTTGCAAGAGGTAGCTATCTAGGCCTCCTTTTAATTCAACAGTTTTTAGTGCGTTTGGAGTGATGCGCATTTTAAAGAAAATTTTGAGCGAATCGCTAAAAAGCCTTTTTTCGTGAAGGTTCGGCCTGAATGTGCGTTTGGTTTTTCGTTCTGAATGAGAAACGTTGTGACCGTATTGCACACTGGTTGAAGTAAGTTCGCAAGTTCTGGACATATCCTTGACCTAGTGTTAATAAAAGTGAAACCACTATGAGTGCCAGAATGCTACATAATAAACACTTTAGGGTCAAGGGTCGCTTTATCAAAGCTTTGAATTTATTATCTCGGGTTTTCTAAGAAGTAATGCACAACATGACAAACTCTAAGTCGATTTTAGATTTTAAGCAAAATCACCATTATGACTTATTAAATCCTTTAATGCGTCAATACGTAGATATTAAGGCTACTTGTCAGAGCAGCATTTTATTATTTCGTCTTGGAGATTTTTATGAACTGTTTTTTGAGGATGCAGAGATCGCTAGTTCGATTTTGGGTTTAGTTCTAACCAGTAGAGGTAAGGGATCAGAAAATGTGGAAATTCCGATGTGCGGAGTGCCTTATCATGCTTTGGAAGGATATTTAACTAAACTTGTTTCTCAAGGTTTTACAGTTGCTTTATGTGAGCAGCTAGAGTCTCCTATTGACGCAAAAAAAAGAGGAGGCAGTAAGGCTTTAGTGAAAAGAGAAGTTGTCAGAATTTTCACTCCAAGCACTATTATAGAAGAATCTATGGTAGATACAGCTCTTCCTAATTATCTGGTTTCTTTGGTTGTGGGGTCAAATTCCAGCATTTGTACAATATGTTGTGTGGACATTGGAGCTTGTGAAATCGGAGTATTTGATACAGAGATCAGTGATCTTGATTCCGAGCTTGAAAAATTACAGCCTAAAGAATTAATAGTTAGCAAAAATGACATTGAAAATAGGGATATTGCTCAAATTCTATCTCCATTTGGCAAAAAGTTACTCATTCAGGACAAAAGTTGGTTTTCGACCACTAAAGCAATCAGGGTTATTCAGGATTTTTATAACATTGCCTCAATTGACTCTATTGGACAGTTGAGTAAAAGCCAAATTCAAAGCATTGGAGCGGTTCTTGAGTATGTCAATATTACGCAAAAAACTGCTGGTGCTTTGCCGTTGCCACAAATTGTCAACACTTCCACTTTTATGAGTGTTGATCTGGCAACACAGAGGAATTTAGAAATTGTTTCATCGAATGGAGATTCAGGAATTAGTCTTTTTTCGCTTCTCAATCATACCGTTACCAAACCTGGCAGCAGAATGCTTTACAAGTATCTAAAAAATCCTTTAGCAGATTTAGTCCAAATTAATCAAAGGTTAGAAGTTCTTAATTTCTTCTATAATAGAGAGCAACTATTGGACAAAATACGCGGATATTTAAATTTGACAGGAGATCTAGAAAGAGCGTTGGCACAAATATCCATGTGCAGATTTGGATTACAAGATTTTTTAACAATTAAAACTGGTCTTCAAATAGGGGGTAAAATTAAAGAGACCGTTAATAGATTATTTGACTTGGAAATACCTGTATTATTGCGCAGTATTATTGGGGATATCTACGATATGTCCGGTCTTTTTAGTGAAATTAATTCAGCTATCAAGAAGGAAAATCTACCTCTTAATTTAAATGAAGGAGGCTTTATATGCGCTGACTACCACGCAAAACTTTCAAGTTTAAATTCTATATTGGGCCAAAATAGGGAAGGTCAGAATTTATTAAGACTGCGATATGTTAAAATTACCGGCATCGAAAATCTAAAAATTCAACAAAATAATGTTATTGGTTTGTTTATCGAGGTACCTCAAAGACAAGCTCATAAATTGGATACAAGTCTTTTTGTTCATAAGCAAACTACAACTACTGCTGTACGTTTTAGCACGCCAGAGCTTTTTGAATTGGAGAAAATTTTTAGAGAAACCAAACATCAAGCGGTGGCTTTGGAACATGAAATTCTGGCTAATCTTGGTGCACAAATCAAGGAAGAGTCTAAAAAAGTTCGCCTTCTTGGAGGAGCTCTTGCTCGTTTGGACGTATTTTGTTCTTTGGCAAAGGTTGCTCTCTCAAATAACTACGTGATGCCGAAATTAACTCTTGAGGGGGCTACATTTATTCAAAAGGGTAGACATCCAATTGTAGAGAGCGTTCTTGGGCGCAAGGGGGATCATTTTGTTCCTAATGATTGTATTTTTAATGAACAAGAGAAAGTGTGGATTATTACTGGACCAAATATGGGTGGTAAAAGCACCTTTATGAGACAAAATGCACTCATCATCTTGATGGCTCATGTGGGTTCTTTTGTTCCTGTTCAAAATGCAGAAATTTGCCTTGTAGATAAACTTTTTTGTCGTATTGGTGCAAACGACGCTTTATCCAAAGGACAATCTACTTTTATGGTAGAAATGTGTGAAACTGCATCAATTCTTTCGCAAGCAACTCCTAGATCTTTGATTATATTAGATGAGGTAGGCAGAGGTACCTCTACTTACGATGGAATTGCAATAGCTGCTGCATGTGTTGAGTATATAGCGGCCAAACTAAAGAGCCGTTGCCTTTTTGCCACCCATTATCATGAATTAACACAGTTAGCCTCAGTATTGCCCGGAGTTGCAAATCATACGGTTGCTATTAAAGAATCAAATGGAGAAATTACTTTTTTATACTCTATTGTTCCTGGTACTGCCGACAAATCTTATGGAATACACGTTGCAAGAATTGCTGGACTACCACTGGAGATTTTGAATTGTGCAAACTTGATACTGGCAAGATTGGAAAAGCAACATCAAACTGCCAGTTTTTATGAATGATGTAGACTGAGTACATTTTTTTGACTTATGCCATTCATCTTAATAAGCGTAAAATTTATTAAAATTTTGAATAAAAATCTTGTTTTCATCTCTTGAACTTTAACCGTATGTTTCTATATAGATTAGTGTGACAGGTCACTTAAATTTTAATAACAACAAACGAGGTTTGCGTATGAATAGTGTAGAACCGCTTTACGAACGCGTCATTATTGAACCAATTGAACAAGAAGAAAAGACTGGCGGAGGTCTAATCATTCCAGATACAGCAAAAGACAAGCCAATGAGAGGTAAAGTTGTTGCTGTGGGTGGTGGTTACAGATCAGAAGACGGCAAGATTACTCCTTTAAAAGTGAAAGTTGGAGATATTGTTGTTTATGGAAAATGGGGAGGCACTGAGATTAAGCTACATAACAAAGATTTAGTTGTGATCAAGGAGTCTGAGCTATTTTGCATTGTTAAATGATTCAACCATCAAATTAATAAATAACTTAAAATAATAGGTCGATATGTCAGTAAAACACATAAATTATGGAGGTAAGGCAAGGGAGAAACTCCTTATTGGTATCAACGCTTTGGCGGACGCTGTGAAAGTTACTCTTGGTCCAAAAGGAAGAAATGTTGTCATTGAACAGTCATACGGAGCACCTAAAATTACAAAAGATGGTGTGACAGTTGCAAAGTCTATTGAGCTTGAGGATAAAGTTGAAAATGCTGGAGCTCAGCTTATCAAGTCTGTTGCAAGCAAAACAGCTGATATTGCAGGAGATGGTACAACTACTGCAACAGTGCTTGCTCAGGCAATGGTACAAGAAGGGCAAAAGCATCTTGCAGCAGGCAGAAATCCTATGGACTTAAAACGTGGTATTGATCTTGCAGTCAAAGCTGTTGCATCTGAAATAGATAGAATCAGCAAAAAGGTTAGTACACGTGAAGAAATTGCTCAAGTTGGAACGATTTCAGCAAATAGTGATTCCGAAATTGGTCAAAAAATTGCTGATGCTATGGATAAAGTGGGTAAAGAAGGCGCCATTACTGTTGAAGAAGGTAAAGGTGTAGGATTTGAAGTTGAACTTGTTGAAGGAATGATGTTCGACAGAGGATATATTTCTCCTCATTTCATCACAAACCCTGATAAAATGATTGTAGAGCTTGAAAATCCTTACATTTTGATTGTGGATAAAAAACTCTCGACTTTGCAATCTATTGTAAAGCTTTTAGAAGCCGTAGTGCAGTCAGGCAGACCTTTGTGCATTATAGCAGAAGAAGTTGAGGGCGATGTGCTTGCAACACTTATTGTTAACAAGATACGTATTGGTTTAAAAGTTGCAGCTGTTAAGGCTCCAGCCTTTGGAGATAGACGTAAAGCAATGCTTGAAGACATAGCTGTTCTTACTGGCGGTCAGGTTATTACTGATGAACTTGGTATTAAGCTAGAAAACGTTGGCATCAACATGCTGGGTAGTGCTGGAAGAGTTGTGATTAGCAAAGATGATACAACGATTGTTGATGGTGCCGGTAAGAAATTGGACATAGAGTCTAGGGTTCAGCAACTACGCCATCAGATAGAAGACACGGACTCTGAGTACGATAGAGAAAAACTACAAGAGCGCCTTGCAAAGCTCTCTGGAGGAGTTGCAGTGCTTAAAGTTGGAGGGCACACAGAGGTCGAAGTAAAAGAGAAAAAAGACAGAGTTGAGGATGCTTTGCATGCTACTCGTGCTGCAGTTGAAGAAGGTATCGTTGCAGGGGGTGGTTCTGCACTATTTTATGCATCCAGAGTTCTTGATTCTGTAAAATGCGAAAACGATGACCAAAAAGCCGGGGTGAGCATTTTACGTAAATCCCTAGAGTCTCCTGTCCGTCAGATCGCAGAAAATGCAGGAAGAGACGGTGCCTTAGTAGTGGGAGCACTGTCTGATAGTACAGACCATAACTATGGTTTTGACGCTCAAACAATGAAGTATGTAGACATGTTCAAGTCTGGAATTGTTGATCCTGCAAAAGTAGTCAGAACTGCGCTTCAAGATGCTGCGTCTGTTGCTGGTCTATTGCTTACAACAGAAGCAGTGATTACCGATAAGCCTCAAGATAAGGAATCTTCTGGGGGTCAAAGAGGAGGAGGAATGGGAGGCATGGACTTTTAAAAAGTCCTGACCTTAGTGATCTTTAAGGGAGCTCTACTCGTTTAGATGCTCCCTTTTTTTGTGTGCGTGTTTCAACTTTCCTCTTTTTTCCGCAGAGTCTTGAGTTTAATTGAGTGATCTTTTTGCTTGATTTTTGGAGGACCTATGCTCGCTATAGGTACACCACGCTGTAACGAAGACTATGATTCCCCCAGCAACCCAAATATTGTTAGACGGAATCTCTTGAAACCATAGATATCCTACAATTGTAGTAAAAATTATTTCTAAGTATCTATAAGAAGCCAGAGAGCTTAGTTCTGTAAGTTTGTACGCATTAATCATCAGGATAAATATCACAACATTGCCTAGAATCCCTAAAGCTCCAGATAAGGCAATTTCCTGTAAATTAGGATTCACCCACTCTATCAAAGCCAAAGGGGCTGCCATGAGTCCGCTTAAAAGTGAAGAAAAAAATAGAGAGTCTAATAGGGGTACGTCGCTTGAATTAACTACCATTTTGTTAAATACCTCCATTAATGCAAAAATGCATGCAGATATTGCAAGAGCAACCACGTGTATATCTATAGAACCTTTTTGCTCTGAGCAAAGATATATAGAGCAAAACCCTATTATTGCCGCTGCCCATCTTTGCAATCTGACTTTTTCTTTAAGCAATATTGCTGAGAAGACCAAGGTAAATAGGGGTATTGTAAAGCCTACTATAGTTGCAACCACAATTTGTACTTTTGTGACTCCGTAAGTACAAAGCAAAAGTGCTGTGACGTACATTACGCTTCTTGCAAGATGTATTTTTGTATACTTACGTATTTGCATTTTTCCCAGAAATGGTAGCATCATTAAAGCGCTTAGTAAGCATCTTAAGGTAACAATTTCAGCAATAGGAATTGTAAAGCTTAGTTGTTTTGAAAATGCATCAGTAATGCCAAATAAGGCCATGCTGAGTGTAAAATAGATAGCTCCTATTACGTGATTATTTCTTTTTTCTTGTGCTTTAGTAGATTTCATTTTGATTTTAGTATTGTAACTGTTAGCAAAAGATTAAATGCAATTTGCAGCGATCTTTTAGAGTGCAAAGATCTTAGAAGTTATCTGCTGTAAATCTACATATCTCTTTTATGCAAATGCGCATAAGCCGCATGTGATAAGATTCTTCCCCTAGGAGTGCGACTAATGAAACCTATTTGAATCATGTATGGTTCCATTATGTCTTCTATAGCGTCTTTTTGCTCAGAAAGGGCAGATGCTATTGTCTCTATTCCAACGGGGCCTCCTTGATAATTTTCCGCGATGAATTTTAAATACCTATAGTCATTACTGTCTAGTCCTTTTTTATCTACTTCTAAATGATTAAGAGCATAATCTGCTATTGTGCTATCTATGAGGCTTTTATTTTCTAGAGTTGCAAAATCTGCAACGCGTCTAAGTAACCTCAAAGCTATTCTTGGCGTGCCTCGGGAGCGCTTTGCTATCTCTAAAGCCCCTTCTATATTGATGGCGATTGAATATACTGAGCTTGCTTTAGTTATGATGATTTTGAGCGCTTCTGCGGAATAAAATTCTAGCCTCAGAGGAATGCCAAATCTGTCTCTTAGTGGATTGCTAAGCAGTCCAAGCCTTGTTGTAGCACCTATTAAAGTAAAGCGCGGTAGGCTAATTTTTACTGATCTTGCGCTTTGTCCCTGACCTATTAGTATATCTAAAGAAAAATTTTCCATCGCGCTATAAAGTACCTCCTCTAGTGCGATGTTGATTCTATGTATTTCGTCGATAAAAAGTACTGTATTTTCTTTCAAATTAGTCAGCAGCCCCGCAAGATCGGCCGCTTTGGAAAGTATAGGCCCTGAGGTTGATTTAAGAGGGCTTTGCATTTCCGCCGCGATTATAGATGCAAGAGTTGTTTTGCCAAGTCCTGGTGGGCCACATAGTAAGACGTGATCCAAGGCTTCTTTTCTGCTCTTTGCAGCTGCGATAAAAACTGAAAGATTGTGCTTTAAATGCTCTTGTCCTATGAAATTTTCCAGCGTTTGGGGTTGTATCTTTTGATTGATATCTTCTTGCTGTATTTTAGGGGAAAGAACTGAATTATCCTGGTTCATTATTTTTAGATTTGAAAAATACGGCAAAAATTTTGGTCTATTTGAGAGCTAATTTGATTAGATCTTCTATAGAGAGTTCAGAATTGTTGAGTTGATTTTGTATGTTTCTTACTCTTTCAATGGCGTCTGTGTAATTGATCCCTAAGGAGGATAATGCTAAGGCGGCGTCTGTTAAAACGGCATTGGATTGGTGTCTGTTAGGGGTTGCATTTATTCCAGAAATCTCAATGGCGTTTATCTTGTTTTTAAGTTCTAAAATTATTCTGTCTGCAAGCTTTGGTCCAACGCCGGGAATGCTTGTAAGCAAGTTTTTGTCTTGAGAGGTAATTGCAAAAGATATCTCAGTTGGAGAAAAATTCGATAACATTGCCATTGCCATTTTAGCTCCTACTCCATTTACAGACTGCAGTAGTCCAAATGTTGACTTTTCTGTATCGCTTGCAAAGCCAAAGTAGATTACGTATTGCTGTTCTTTGATCTGAGCAGAGACAAAGAGACTTATTACATCGCCTAGTACATGCCTATTTAAAACAGCTTTTGTGCACAATAGATGATAACCAATTCCATGAGTGCAAACTATAAGGCTATCTTCGTATAGATGTTCTATTGTTCCAGTAATTTTTGCTATCATTTTAAGGTAACTTTACCCAATGAGGGTCTGTGGCATTGTAGGGAGTAGGGATTGAGGTCTTGAGATTTCCGTATATGTCTACTTTGTACAATTTCCAACTTCGGACTCCTTCAACGCTTATTGGATTTTCTGCAGAATAAATCAAAAAATGACCGTTTGGAGCCCAAGAGTGGCCTTGAATCATTTGTGCCGCAGCCACTATGGTTTCTTTTTGAGTGCGTAAATTTATCACCGCGATGCGAAAACCTTGTCCTCTAAGTATTTTAACACAAGCAATTCTGTCTCCTCTTGGAGACCAGGTTGGCTCCGAATACACTCCTTCTGAGTTTGTAAAAAGAGGTCTGACGTTAGAGCCATCTGAGGACATCAAATAGAGCTTGGGTGATCCAGATCTGTCAGAGTTAAATACTATATTTTTGCCATCGGGAGAGTAGCTTGGAGAAGTATTGATGGACATACCTCTGGTTAGTTTCTTTAAGGTCTTTGTTACTATATCTAATTCAAAGATGTGAGTTGTGCCCTTGTGAGCAATGGACAATAATGCTTTATTTGCGTCATTTGAAAAACGCGGAGCAAAAACATTACCTGCAACACTTGTTAGTAAAACTTCTTCTCCTGAGTAAAGATTTCTAAGAAAAACCTTCGACATCCCTTTTCTAAAGTCTGAATATATTATCTTGTCATTTTGAGGAGAAATTTTAGGAGAAATCGCTATGTATTGGCCGTTTGTTAAGTATTTATGATTTTCTCCATCATGGTCCATAATGGCTATCCTTTTGACATAGCTGTTTGGATCCTCTTTGTCTGCGTATTCGGAAACGTAAGTGATTCTGCTATCGAAATATCCATCTTCTCCGGTAAGGCACTGATAGATGTTATTTGCTATTTTATGGGCTACTCGTCTGGTAGAGTTTTTGTTAAACTCTATCAGTTTGTGAGAAACGCTTTTACCTAGCACAACATCCCATATGCGAAAATTTATAGTGTATGTATTTAAAGAGATTTCGCTGATCTTACCGTTTACTAAGATTGTGGAGTTAATTTTTTTCCAAGCAGCAAAAAAAGGTGTGTTGTTGAGTGGAGCTAGTTGTTCTATGAATGCATCCTCGGATATTATACTGAATAATCCAGAGTTTTCTAAGTCTTGCTTTATGATGTTTCTCATCATTTCTACAAGGCCCTGTTGCGATGGTTTGCATTCAAAATAGTTTATTGCAACGGGAATAGGGGCATAGTTTTTGCCAGAGATTTCTACATCTATCTGAGAAGAGTAAGAATTGGTACAGCTAAGCGTCAGAAAGATTAGTAAAATTAAGTTTGTTATCTTCGTCAAGCTACTAAACATTGGCATTGCATTTATGGAGTCAAGCAGTTATCGATAAAGAATCTAGATGTTGATTTTAACACAAATTTATTTCTGTGCTTGCTAAATACTAGCCAATGTATTGGTTGATTCAATATTTTCTTGTGGGTTTGGACATCGATTGATGAAATGTTTTGCGATACTGCTTTGAGCTAAACAGCAGTTTGACGTTGACACCTCGAAGTTGTTATAGATAAAATCCTGCTATTGCTTTGGGTTTGTAGCTCAGGGGTTAGAGCGCACGCCTGATAAGCGTGAGGTCGGTGGTTCAAGTCCTCCCAAGCCCACCATTTACACGGTGTGAACAGACTACGTCTGAGTTGTTTTTCTCTTGTTAAGTTTCATGAATGTGGAAAGGATTGTTTTGGCTTCTGCCTCTTCTACGAGGCTTGATTTATTAAAAAGATTTACAGGGCTTATGCCTGAGGTGATTATCTCTGGTATTAACGAAGATCCTTTAAAAAGAGAGTTGCCTAGGTTGTATGTTGAACGCTTAGCCGAAGAGAAATCCTTAGCAATTTTAGATCGCGTTGACTCTGGATATATTGTTTCTGCAGACACCGCGGTAGTTTTAGGACGCAGCATTTTGCCTAAAGCAACAAACGATGATTTGGTAAGACACTGTTTAGAGAAAATTTCTGGCAGACGTCATAGAGTTTATACTGGCATTTGTGTAACCCTAAAACAAAGGGAAAATGTGGTTGTTAAAAAGACTCGTGTGGTTATGAGCGTGGTTCAATTTAAGAATTTGACCACCAAAGAAATAGACTGGTATGTTGAGTCCAAAGAGGGCATAGATAAGGCCGGAGGATATTCTATACAGGGTCTTGCTCAGTGTTTTATCCCTTTTTTAAGGGGTTCTGTATCGAATATTATGGGTCTTCCTATGTTTGAGTTGAAAAATATGCTTTTTTCTTTGGGATATAAATTGTAGATTTTATTACTTGTACTCTGGTGTTGAATTTTGTGATTGCAACCTAATTCAAAACCAGTCTTTTTGACGATTGGGTTTTTTCTGAATTTGCATGGCAGGTCATTCTAAATTTAAAAATATACAGCACAGAAAGAATGCGCAGGATTTAAGGCGTGCTAAAATTTTTACAAGGGTAGTAAGGGATATACAAAATGCTGCAAAAAGCGGAGGAGGAGATCCTAACAAAAACCCGCGTCTGTATTCTGTTTTAATTCACGCAAAGGCCATTAACCTTCCCAAAGATAGAATAGAAAGAGCCATCAATAATGCCTTAAGTACAAAAGAGCAGGACGATTATATTGAAATGCGGTATGAAGGTTTCATTGGAGGAGTTGCCCTGATTGTTGAGGTGTTAACTAATAATCGTAATAGATCTGCTTCTCAGGTTAGATCAATCTTTAACAAATATGGGGCTTCACTTGGGACCGTTGGTTCTGTAGCGTTTTTATTTGTACGTAAGGGAGTCATTTTGTACGACTCTAATATTTGTGATGAAGAAGCTTTTTTAGAGGCTGCAATCAAAGCAGGCGCTATGGATGTTTCTGGAGATGACGACTATCACCTGTGTTATACCGAGGAACAAGATTTTTCTCATGTTTTAGAACATTTGCAACAGACTTTTGGTAATTGTGAGCAAGCCTCAGTTGAATGGAATGCGCTTGAGTATGTTGCTCTGCAAGATAAAGAAACAGTAGATAAGGTCAATAAAATATCAGAGGCATTAGAGTCCTTAGAAGATGTACAAAAAGTAAGTACCAATCTGAGTTTAGAGCCTTAAAGAATCAGCATCAGATGCTACAATTGAATACACAGAAAGACTTTTTTAATTTTCTAATTTGAAATAATCATGAGTACACTAAAGAGTGAAACCAAGAGTTTTAGTGCCGAAATAGGCCGACTGTTACACCTGATGATTAACGCTTTATATACTAATAAAGACACTTGCATTAGGGAGTTAATCTCTAATGCTTCAGATGCTTGTGATAAACTCAGGCATCTTGCTCAACTGGATTCTTCTTGCGCAATCCAGCAACCTGAGCCGAAAATCATAATTCGCATTGATTCAGATAAGAAAACTTTAAGTGTCAAAGATTTTGGCATTGGAATGAATAAGGATGACCTTTTGAAAGATTTGGGAACAATCGCTAGTTCTGGTACTGAGCGTTTTCTTGCCCAGATGGATTCAGATGTACGCCAAGATAGCTCTTTGATCGGGCAATTTGGAGTGGGTTTTTACTCGGTATTTATGATTGCAGACAGAGTTGAGGTCAAAACTCGTAAAGCTGGAGAAGAGCAGAGTTATTTATGGACTTCTGATGGTTCTGCTTTTTTTACAATCATGGATTCAGAAGAAAGGTACGAGGGTACTGAGATTATTGCTCACATAAAGGCAGCCGAGAGCAATTATCTTGATTTAGACTACGTAAAAAATATTATATTGAGATACTCCGATAATATCGCTGTACCTATTTTTCTTGAAAAGTCTTCTGGTGATTCTGAGCAAGTCAATTCTGCTAAAGGGCTTTGGACTTTAAACAGATCTCAGATCTCACAGGAGCAATATAAAGAATTTTACCAAAATAGTTTTTATGCGTCTGATGCTCCTTGGAAAATTTTGCACAATAAAAATGAGGGTTCAGGAAGCTTTATTAACTTATTGTTTATTCCTTCTGCAAGGACTTTTGATTTATTTTCATCTGAAAGAAAGCGCAGAGTAAAACTTTACGTAAAAAGAGTTTTTGTTACGGAAGATGGTGTGGATTTGATCCCATATTACCTTAGATTTGTTCGAGGTATTGTTGATACAGATGCTTTGCCTCTCAATATTAGTAGGGAAATGATTCAAAGCAGCCCTGTATTGGCAACTATTCGTCGTGTGGTTGTAACCAGAGTCCTAAAGGAGCTGAAAGGAGCGCTTGATTCTTGCTTTGATGAGTATAAGAATTTTTGGCTCAATTTTGGTGCAGTGCTTAAAGAAGGATTGTGCGAAGATGCCTTAAATATTGAGCATATTTTAGATTTATGTTTGTTTTATAGCGCGACTCAAAGGGAATATGTTACCTTAGCACAATACTTAGACAAAGCCCCAGAAAACCAAAAATCCATATACTACATTACTGGAGAATCTCTAAAAAGCTTGTCTGAGAGTCCGCAGATAGAAGGGTTTCTAAAGTGGAATGTGGATGTGCTGCTCATGGTTGATACTGTAGATAGTTTTTGGCTCAGTATGGTTAGTCACTATAAAAACATTTCTTTTGTATCTGTTGTAAAAGCTAATCTGGACATTGAGGCAATATCCTCCTCTGCTGCAGTTGCTTGCGAGATTTCTTGTGATCAGTTTGAGGGGCTTTGTAAATATTTTAAGGAATGTTTAGGTGATTTAGTACGAGACGTACAAATTTCTAAAAAATTGGTCAATAGTCCCGCATGTCTTATGATACAAGATGGTGCTATGGATGGGCGTATGGAGCGGTTTTTATTAGCACAAAATCACATAGATAAAATATCTGCTAAAATCATGGAGATTAATTTTAATCATTCAGTGATTAAACAAATCAACGACAAAGTACAAGCAGGCAATTGCGATCAACATACTAAAGATTTAGTGCTGATTTTATTTGATCAAATTTTGCTTGTAGAGGGCGAACCTATTAAAGACGTTAAAGCATTTTGCGACAGAGTTAACAATCTGATCTCTCATCAAAAATTGGAAGATTCTGCTGCTTAATTAATTGTTATTTGGTTTGGCATAGGCTACGTTGGGGCAAAATCTTAACTAAGGGTTCTTATGCTTTCAGAAAAACCCTTAGATAGAAGGGATTTTGCCTTTTGGAATAATATTGGAGTGGGGATTGAGTATTATGATTATGTGGTGTTTTTACTTTTAATTCCTTATATATCCTCTGCTTTCTTTCTTTCTGAGGGTCCAAATACAGGATTAATCAAGACATATTTGATTGCAGCGGCGGGGCCTTGGAGCAGATTATTATTTGCGTTTATTTTTTCTTGGTTGTTACGTTTTTACGATATTGGATTGCTTCTCATTTATGGGATGATTTTTATGGCAGTTGCAACTTTTTGCATTGGATTAGTGCCTGCATTTAGCTCTATAGGAGTGGCTTCAATTATTCTACTAATTGCTTTCAGAGTTATGCAAGGCGTAGCTTTTTCTTTAGAAATGCCGCACTCATTGATTTTTGGGTCTTTTTATCTGCCAAAGTTTTTTGATACTTTTTCTGCAAGTACAATTTCCAATTCAGCATTTGGAGGATTTTTGGCACATTTTGTGATGTGGCTATTAGACCTGTGTTTTTCAAAACAACAGATGATTTCTTGGGGATGGAGAATACCATTTCTTTTAGGGGGCGTTCTGGGTTGCGTTGGCATTATCATGAGAAGAAGATACGCTAAGTATTCTTTAGGTACTCAAGCTGTGCAAAAACCAAAATTGCATTTCATAGAAATTGTGAAGCTAGATTTGTGGAGCCTTGCTAAGGTTGTTTTGCTTTGGGTTGTATCCTTAACAATGGTAGTCAACTATACGGTTTTGCCTTACCTGTTTGCTAAAATTTATTCTCTAGAGAGCAAAAGCGTATATCCAGCAACGATGTTTGGATTAATCGTTGCTGGCTTTTATTCTCTTTTGTGCGGCAAATTTACTCGAATCTTTTGTTTTACAGGAAGGGTACATTATCATTTAGTCTGTTATGGTTCTTTGATTGCTGTCACATCGATGTTGCTAGGCAAATCTATCCTTTCTATATATATTTTTTGTACTCTGTATCAGATAGTCACAACGGGTTTACTTAACATTGGGGCAACGTTAAGTTTGAAAAAATTAAAGTGTGCAAATAGGGTTTTTGTTGTTGCATATAATGCTGCTAACGCACTTGCAAGCTTTACTCCTATTTTTATTGTTTCTGGCGGTATAAATGTTTATATTGCTTTGGGTTGCTTGATCTTTTTGTCTGCACTTTATATGATCCTTTTGGACAGAAGCGTTGCTTAACCCTTTTTTAATGCAATTGGTTGTTTGCTATAAGCTTTGCATGATATTGAAAGAATTGTGCCGGTCTTTTTGTTACACTTTAATTTATTATGCATTCGTATGAATAGAAAGGAACAAGGGCGTCTGTGGTTTGTTGTGCACAGAGAGGGATATGCAATTGTTTTGTTTGCAGCAATCGCAACTTTCTTTTTGGCTGTTGTAAGTGCCACCTTTGGATGGATTGCATTATTGATTACGATTTTTTGTTGCTATTTTTTTCGCAATCCTGACAGATTTTCTCCTACAGAAGAAGGATTAATCCTAAGTCCGGCAGACGGAATTGTGCAAAGCGTGGCTATTGTGCGGCCTCCAAAAGATTGTGGATTAGAAGATACAGAGATGCTGAGAATTAGTATTTTTCTTAGTGTATTTGACGTACATGTGAATCGCGTGCCTTCTAAGGGTAAAATAGAGAAACTGATTTATCATCCTGGAAGATTTTTAAGTGCTACCTTAGATAAATCAAGCGAGGAGAACGAGCGCCAATCAGTTGTGCTAGTCACCCCTACTGGAGAGAAGGTATTGTTCGTACAGATCGCAGGGTTGATCGCAAGGCGTATAGTGTGCGAGCTTAAAGAGGGGCAGGACGTGAATGCGGGAGAGATTTTTGGCATTATTAAATTTGGTAGCCGTATGGATGTATATCTTCCAAAGGATACAAATGCGCTTGTGTGTTCTGGACAAAGGATGGTTGGAGGCGAAACTATTGTGGCAGATTTAAAAAACAGTAGGACTTTATCCTTTGCATTACGTAGATAGGAGGTTTACTCTATCGTGCTTTTGTGTCGGACATATTTTTCGTTGTGTATTAGATGCATTTACTAAATCTAAAATTGGATTTTTTAAGCACTTTTTGATCAGTATTTTTTTGTGTCAAAGTCTTTATTGTTGATTAGATTGATTCCTAACTTGCTTACTTTTGCAGCTCTTGCAGTGGGTTTTGGAGCTTTGCGTTTTGCATTAGATGGCGCTTGGGAAAAGGCCGTTTGGTGTGTGATTTTAGCTGACATTTTAGACATGCTAGACGGAAGGGTTGCGAGACTTTTGAAAGTCTCTTCTCCATTTGGAGTGGAAATTGATTCGTTAGCGGATTTGATCAATTTTGGAGCAGTGCCTGCACTGATTGTTTATTTGTGGAGTGCGCCTTTAATAGAGGCTCAATCTATCAAGTTTTTACTTTGGTCTGCGGGATCTTTTTATTTGATTTGCGCGGCTATACGTCTTGCAAAGTTTAATCTGTTAGCTCATAACATTCGCTCTGAGAAGGGAATTCGGTATTTTTTCTTCGGAGTACCTTCAAGCGTTGGTGCTATTTTAGCACTGGTGCCCGTAATGTGGGATTTCGATTTGGCCGATCACTTTAACTATCACATGAAAGGGAGTATTTTTTTGGTGCCCTATTTGATTTTGGTAGGAGTATTAATGGCAAGTAGGATACCAACTTTTTCTCTAAAGTTTATAAGAATTTCCCAGGAGTACATTTGGATTTTACTCATAGCTTTTGCGCTCTTAATTCTGGCGTTGATTCTATATCCTTGGTACTTGCTTCCTGTTTGTACTGTGTTATATCTTGTCAGCATAGTTTTTAGTATACTATTTTTTGAGAGGCTGAAAGGTAAATAGATTGATTTTGTTTCCTTGAGTGCTCTTTCTTTACTAACTTTATCGTTTTGCCATCTATAAATGTGTGCTTTTTGGGCGTATAATCGTGTGTCTTCGGTGCTTTCTTAGATCATCATAACGGTAAGGAGCCCATCTGGGACGTCAATCAGAAATAATATGTTATATTGAACAATGTCTATAGCGAGCGGAACTGAATTGCTTGAGATCATAGATGCTTTTGCAAAGGACAAAAATATGAGCACTGAGTTTGTCTGTGCTATAGTTGAAAGCGCGCTTGGTGCCGCCTGTAACCAAAAATACGGAAAAGATCACGATATTAGGGCTGTGATCAATCGTAAAGACGGTCATGTTACGCTTTATAGAGCAAGACTTGTGGTTGAAGAGGTCTTAGATCCAGCAAAAGAAGTGTCCTATCAAGACATTGCCCAAGAGCATACAGAATGTAAGGTTGGAGACATAATTAAAGATTTTCTGCCTCCATTTGAATTTTCAACCAGCGCTGCTCATGCTGTCAGAAGAGTTCTTTTTCAACAAATTCATTTTGCCGAGCGAGAATCTGAATACAATGCATTCAAGAGTCGTGTGGGAGACATCATCAGTGGAGTTGTAAAGTCTACAGATTACAGAGGGGGGCTTACAATAAGCATTGCGGGTAATGCTGAGGGTCTTATTTCAAGAAATGATTTATTGCCCACTGATAGATTCAAAGAAGGGGAGCGAGTAAGAGGATATATATATAAAGTTGAACCTCGTGAACGTGGGCCTCAAATTTTCTTATCTCGAGTACATTCGGAAATGGTTGCCAAGCTTTGTGTCTTGGAGGTGCCAGAGGTGTACGACGGAATAGTTGCAATAAGAGGAGTGGCACGGGAGGCGGGAGCAAAATCTAAAATTGCTGTTTTCTCTGTTGATCCTGCAGTTGATCCAGTGCGTGCTTGTGTGGGTCCTCGTGGATGCAGAGTGCAAGCCGTGAGTAATGAATTAAATGGAGAAAAGATTGATGTAGTAATGTGGCATGACGATTTAGCCCAATTTGTGGTAAATGCCTTAGTGCCGGCATCTGTAGAAAAGGTCGTGATACATCAAAGCTCTAGAATTATAGAGGTGGTTGTACAAGAGGGGCAATTGAGCCTTGCAGTTGGTCGCAGAGGTCAAAATGTCAGACTTGCTTCAAGATTAGTTGGGTGGGAGATCAGGCTTATGACAGCGGATCAAGAATCAGAAAAGCGTCTCGATGAATTCCAATCTTCTACAAACAGCCTTATAGAGGCGCTAGACGTAGATGAAATTTTGGCTCAGATTCTTATTGCCGAGGGTTTTGCTTCTGTTGAGGCTTTAGCTAAAGCTGACGCAAATCAAATTGCCGCTGTTGAATCTGTAAGCCTAGAGCTTGCAGAAGAATTGTTAAGCAGAGCAAAGGAATCCTATTCCCGACAAAACGCCTTAAGAGACTCATATTTAAAGGAAAATGGCATCGATTCTGATTTGCTGAAGTTTCTTTCTGGAGTTGCCTGGGAAGACTTTGTACGTTTGGTGGAATACGGCATTAAAACTATAGAAGATCTAGGAGAAATTACGGTAGAAGAATTTAGAGAGTGTGTACAAGATAGCTCTTGGAATCCCGTAAAGGTTCGTAATTTGCTTTTCAATGCTCGCAAGCATGTGCCTAGCAAATGATTTTAAAAATTAAGAAATAGGGCTTTTCGCCTATGGCAGAAGACAAACAAGAGGAAGGTTTCAAAGAGAAGAAGAGGCTTACACTTGGTGTTGGAGGGCCTTCTCTTGATAAAGATGCTCTAAAAGCTAGATTTTTGTCTGGCAGTAGCAAGGATTCTATTGCAGTCTCTGTGCGTACTAATAAGGTGGTTTCTTATTCAGTGTCATCTAGGGATAAAGTCGATGATACTCAATCTTCAAATGGTATCAATGAGGAAGCGCGCAAACAAATTGATTTAGCATTTAAAGACAGTGTGGTTGCCAATCCAGAACCACAAAAAAAACAAGAAGAGGTTGTAGAAGAAATAGCGGTGATTGCTGTTGCTTCTCCTGAAGTGCCTATAATTGCAGGCGAAGAAAGTCAAAATCTAGGCCCAAAGACTGTTCGTCATCCAGGGAAACACAATGTTGAGGAAAAAAAATCAGCAGAACTTGGAATTGATGAGCAGGCACAAAGCTCTCGTAACAAAGAAAAGGATTCACGTAGACTGCATAAATCTAATTTGATGAGATTAAGTCAGGTAGGCGAAGAAGAGATTTCTAATGTGCGAAGCTTATCTGCAATTAAAAGAGCAAAGGAAAAAGCCAAACGACGCAATTTTCAAAATAATGCACCAACTGCCAAGGTTTATAGAGAAATTACTTTGTCTGGTCCTATGTCTGTTGCAGACGCAGCTCACTCTATGTCCGAGAAAGTAGCGGACGTTGTGCGTACATTGATGGATCTTGGTATACTTGCAAGGGCTAATCAGGTCCTTGATGAGGATACAATAGAGATAATTGCTTCTTCGCTAGGTCACACCGTAAAAAAAGTTACTCAAGATTTGGGTGTACAGGCGATGATTCAGAGCTTTGTAGATAGCGAGGAGGATTTAGCCCCTAGGGCACCTGTTGTAACAATTATGGGTCACGTTGATCATGGAAAAACATCTCTACTTGATGCTCTGAGACAAACTAACGTTGTCAGCAGTGAAGCTGGTGGCATTACTCAGCACATGGGGGCTTATCAAGTAGGTTCTGCAGGAAGGTTGATCACTGTTCTTGATACACCTGGGCACGAGGCATTTTCTCAAATGAGAAAAAGAGGCGCTCAAATTACCGATATTGTTGTTATCGTCATTGCTGCAGATAGCGGTATCAAAGAGCAGACAATTGAGTCCATTTCTCATGCAAAGGCGGCTAACATTCCAATTATAGTTGCTATTAACAAGATAGATAAACCCGGAGTTGACCTGAATCGCATAAAAAATATGCTTGTTGGTCATGATATTTTGCCCGAGGAAATGGGGGGTGATGTTCTTGTGGTGCCTGTTTCTGCAAAGGCTAGAACTAATCTAGAGGGTCTTATTGATGCAATTTTGCTTGTTGCAGAAATGTTGCATTTGAGAGCAAATATAAAGTCTTTTGCCTCTGGCGTTGTTATAGAATCTCGAATTAGTCAAACAACAGGTATTAGCGCCACCGTTTTGGTAAGACGTGGAAGACTAAGCACTGGTGACGTATTGGTAGCTGGTAACAGTTTTGGTAAAGTCAAACGTTTGGTTGATTGTATGGGTATTAACATAGAATATGCATTGCCCTCAACTCCTGTTGAGGTCATGGGCCTTAGTTCCTTACCTCAAGCTGGAGACCACTTTCTTGTAGTGGAGAATGAGAAAAAGGCACGCAGTCTTATTCGTAGTGAAGATAGTCAAGACAAAATGGGAATTGCGATATTGCCTCCTAAGACTTTGGCAAGCTCGTTATCTAAAGGTTCGATAAAACAGCTGTTTGTAGTCCTTAAAGTGGATGTGCAGGGCTCTTTAGATGCAATCATCGGAGGTCTGACTAAAACTGTACACGATGAGGTAAAACTTTGCATATTAAGCTCTGGTGTGGGCGATGTAAATGAATCTGACATACGTTTGGCTAGTGCTTCTAATGCCATTGTTTTGGCCTTTAATGTAAACGTGATTAACAAGGCAGCAAAAATTGCAAAGGAGAAAAATCTTGAGATAAAGTCTTATAAAGTTGTCTACGATCTGTTGGGTGATATTGCAACCTCTCTAAATGAGATGTTAAGCCCTATAGAACACGAGAAAATTACTGGCACAGCTGTTGTACTACAGGTATTTGAAATTAGTAAATTTGGTAAAGTTGCTGGATGTAAGGTAAAAGATGGTCTAATCAAGCGTGGTCATAGAGCAAAAATTATGAGGGATGGCAAACAATTGTGTATGACATCTATTGCTCAGCTCAAACGTCAAAAAGAAGATGTCAAAGAAGTGAAAGAATCTTTTGAATGCGGAATTGGCCTTGAAAGATTTACAGATATCAGGGCTGGGGATGTGATTGAATGCGTAGAGGTGACATCAGAAAAACAAAAATTCTTCTGAGAAACAGGATCTAGGATCAGGCCCATCTCTTTAGCGCCTTCTTATTGTGTGGGCGCTACTTCTACAGACACGACTTCGGGAATGTGGTACTGAAGAGTGGTTTGTATGCCCTGTTTTAGTGTAAGCTCAGAGCTTGGACACCCTCTGCATGCGCCAATTAAAGTTATAAACACCACTCCATTTTCAAAACCGTGATAGATTAAATCTCCTCCATCCATTGCAATTGCAGGTCTTACGTATTCTTCCAAGATTTGCTTTATTTGTGTGTCTAGGGATGTCTCTGTTTTGGTAGAATCTTTTTGCCCAAGATCTGCTTGATTCGTGCGATCAAAAACTTTGTTTGTAAGACTAAAATGATCGATAAGTGTCAGCACTGCTTTTGGTTTTAACAACTCCCATATTGCGGTCTGTTTTTTTGTTAGAGTGACAAAATCTGATCCGAAAAATACAATCTCTATTCCTTCTATAGACAATAGTTTCATTGCTAAAGAACTTTCGGAACAATCTTGTTCAGACAAAAAAGTTCTGGATTCATAAGGACTAATTTGCCTAAAGCATAAGAATTTCATTGCATTTGGGTTAGGTGTATTTTCTGCTTCAACTAGCATGATTGTTTATTATAAATGTTTTTGTATTAGTTTTTTAGCATCTTCCTTGCCGAGTATAGCAAGCAAAGATCCGAGTCTAGGCCCGTTTTCTTGTCCTAACAATATCTGATACATTTGTTTGAAATATTCTTTTAGGGGAACGCTTGGATTTTGCATTCCTATTGAATAAATATAGTTTTGCAGCTCTTGTGGGTCTATTGGTTCATCTATAGAAGTTATGTGTTCTAGCAAAAGTCTTAGATCAGATTTTTGCTGATCGTTTGCTTTAAGGTGTACTTTATTTAGCGCTACAAAATCCTTGTAATACAGATATGCCTTTTGAGTCAACTGATGTAAAAATTCCCCAGTATTTGGATCTAGCTTTTCATTAGAAAATTTTTTGACAGTATTCCACAAAATTGTGGCGTCTGTTACACTACAAGCAGCAGCTAAATTGATCAGCATTGTGAAATTTATTCCGCAAGTTTGAATAATCGGTACTTTGCCGTTGTGAATATGATGCACAGGATTGGTGAGCCTTTCATGATGGGATTGTTTGTGATATGTCTCATTTAGAGCTAAATAGTCATCCGCATTTTTAGGAATCACTCCAAAATGTAGCTTTTTTGCCCTTTCTGGATTTTGATAAATAAACAATTTTAGACTTTCTACGGGTGCGCACAATAGCCACTGATCAATGTCTATACTATTGCCCTTGGATTTAGATATTTTTTCTCCGCTTTCTCCTAAAAAGTGCTCATAATGAAAGCATACTGGAGGCGTTCCGTCTAAGACTGTGCATATCTGAGAATACAGGACTCCATTAGCGCTTACATCTTTTCCATACATTTCAAAATCAACTTCAAGGGCTGCCCATCTCATCGCAAAATCCGGTTTCCATTGTAATTTACAATTACCTCCTGTGACTTTTGTAGTGACTAATTCCTGCGTAATTGGATCTTGATAGGTGATTGTGTGATTTTGCACATCCCTTGCAAGAGTTGGTACCTCTAACACCTTGCCTGACATTTTGCATATTGGCAAAAAAGGCGAGTAAGTTTCTTTTCTATTTTGTAAAGTTGGTAACATTATGCTCATAATTGCATCATATCGTTCTAGCACTTTGATTAGATAGGTATCAAATAGTCCATTTTTATAAAAGTGAGACGAAGTCCAGATTTCATATTCAAAATCAAATTTATCAAGAAACGCCTTTAGCCTTTCATTCATGTTTGCACTAAAGCTTTGCTCCTTTTCAAAAGGATCTGGTATTGAGGATAGAGGATGATGTAGATATTTGCGCATCATTTCTTGGTTTGGCAAATTGACTGGCACCTTTCTAAGACCGTCCATGTCGTCCGAAAAGCAAATAATTTTAGCAGGAATATCGCATATTTTTCTAAATGCATTTAGCACCATTGAGGTTCTGATAGCTTCACTAAATGTACCGATGTGGGGCAATCCAGAAGGACCGTATCCAGTTTCAAACAACACATAACCCTTTTTTGGAGGATTGGCTGTTATTTTCTGAACAATTTTCTGTGCTTGTACGATTGGCCAGGCGCTTGAATTTTCAAAATCCATAAAGTGTCATTATAAATATTGGTTAAAAAAGAAGGCATCAAATCAAAGCTTCTTTTCCTTACTGGGTGTTCTATTCTTGCTGTGCTTGATCAATGGATAGTTCAGAGCAATATTTCTCAAATTTATTTGTTTCCTTAGAATATAGATTGGCGTCTTGGGGGGCTGCCTTACTATTGCTTATCTTGGGCCATTTTTTACTTAACTCGGCATTTCTTTCGATCCAGGTGATGGTAGCTGCAGATTCTGACACTATTGCTCCAACAGGACATTCAGGCTCGCATACACCACAGTCTATGCATATTTCCGGATCTATCACTAGCATTACGTCTCCTTCGCGAAAGCAGTCTACTGGGCACACGTCTACGCAGTTGGTATACTTGCATTTAACGCAGGCATCTGTAATAATGTATGTCACCTGGTGTGTGTTCGTTTCAAATTTCCAAATTAGATAGCATCTTATTAGATAAAAGTGTGGGACGCAATGGCCTATTTGTGGACTAATTTTGCCATTTTGAATGGAGCGGATTGAGATTGTATTGTACTTATCCAAATCCATTTCAAGTTATTTTCTTATTCTTTTGTTTCAATTAGGAACCGACTCTGGTATTTTTTCAGGTTTTCCTTGTTAGGCTTATTGCATTTTCTCTTTATTTTCACAGCTCAATTTGATTGTTGTGGATTTTTTGTCTTAATTTAATTAATCATCTGTTAATAGAAAACATTGTTTTATGATCATCGAAGATAACAATTCTCAAAAAGATCAAGAAATTGATTTACAAGAATTAGACGCGGAATCTAGCCCATCTGCAAAGGAAAATGACTTTGTAATCAGAGTTTTTGGAAGCAATAGGGTCCATCTGAATCAACTCAAAAACAAATCTCCCGAAGGGCTTCATGAGATTGCCCAAAGCTGTGGAATAAAGAATGCAGGCAACATGCTCAAACAAGAGTTGTTATTTGTGATTCTTAAAAAAGTTGTTGAGCATAATGGAGAAATTGTCGGAGAAGGCTTGCTAGAGGTTCTTTCTGATGGATTCGGTTTTTTGAGATCTTCCACTTCAAACTATCTTGCAGGGCCGGATGATGTATATGTTTCGCCAAATCAGATAAGAAGATTTTCTTTACGTACTGGAGATACGGTAGAAGGAGAGATTAGAGCTCCTAAAAATAACTCAGAAAGATATTTTGCATTGGCAAAAGTTAATACCGTCAATTACGCGCCTCTTAGAGAAGCATCGAATCGCATTCATTTTGACAATCTTACGCCTCTTTTCCCCGAAGAAAAATTACAACTTGAGACTCCAAAAATGGACTTACGTGACATGGGTGCTCGCGTTATCGACATTGTCGCACCTTTGGGCAAAGGGCAAAGGGGGCTTATAGTTGCTCCTCCAAGAACTGGCAAAACTGTGTTGCTACAAAATATGGCACATTCTATTGCTCAAAATCATCCAGAAGCTGTTTTAATAGTGCTTTTGATTGACGAAAGGCCCGAAGAAGTGACAGATATGCAAAGATCTGTAAAGGGGGAGGTTGTAAGCTCGACTTTTGACGAACCTGCAACACGTCATGTGCAGCTTGCAGAACTTGTAATAGAAAAAGCAAAGCGTCTTGTAGAGCACAAAAAGGATGTAATCATTTTGCTTGATTCCTTAACGCGCCTTGCAAGGGCTTACAACGCCGTGATGCCATCTTCGGGTAAAGTTCTAACTGGGGGAGTTGATGCAAATGCTTTGCAAAGACCAAAAAGATTTTTTGGAGCTGCGCGTAATGTAGAACACGGTAGTTCTTTGACAATCATTGCAACTGCGCTGATTGAAACGGGCTCTAGAATGGATGAGGTGATTTTTGAAGAATTTAAAGGTACTGGAAACTCTGAAATTGTGTTAGATCGCCGTATCGCAGACAAAAGAACCTACCCTGCTATTGACATTAATAAATCTGGTACTCGCAGAGAAGAGCTACTTGTAGACAGAAGTACTTTGAACAAAATGTGGATTTTGCGCCGAATACTTGCTCCTATGAATACTTTAGAGTCCATAGATTTTTTACTTACGAAATTGCGTAGTACAAAAACTAATGCTGAATTTTTTGATTCCATGAATACGCAGAATTAATGCCCCTTAAATAAAAGTGCATCCATTACAAGGATCTATTTTCATCTTAGAAGCCTCTGGATTTTATTTTCTATCTAAAGTAGAATCTTTTGTAAGGAATTCGAATTTCTAGTGTTATGTTGAGCGATTGTTTGGTTGGCAACGTTTTATACGGAGATTTTTCTAAGCTAGCAAGGGCTTCTTTTCATGTAAAGCGGGAAGGTGACTTTGCTAAAGCATTAAAATCTCAAGCTTCTGATGCAGAAGGGGTTTTAAGTCAGATTTTCCTTGATCAGTGTCTCAGAAAATTTGTTGGAAAGGCTTTTCTCAATGTAAGGGAAAGTCAAAATTTTCAGCAAAACATCTTTCGTGGCTTGCAGGCGTCTCTTGTAGCAGACTTTCTTTTAGGTAGCCACGATACTTCAGAAAGTTTTTCCTCTTATGTCTAGTAACTTTTCTTTGCAGGATGCCGCCGAAAGGCTTGTAATGGAGTTAGAGGCACTTACAGAGGCGAGCCAAGCAGCAAAAGTGTCTTTATTTGCCGATACTGATCTTGAAAATCATTTTCTTCGTGCAGAGAGTATTGCAAAGAAGGCAAAGAATGCTTTTACATTACTCACAACGCACGCATCATTTCCTTCTGGGCTTAGTACTTCAATGAAGGAAAAAATCCAAAATTCGGTTAGAAAGTGGCATGTCACTCTGGCTGATTTGGAGTATTGTGCCAAAGAGCAGATTGCAAGGGCTAAGGATGCCTTTTACAATGGAGAAAGTGGTACAAATGAGACAGGAGAGAGCTCGGGTACTTTTTTAAACGAATCACTCTAGAAGGGGGTTACAATTATGGAAGTTGGTCGTTTGGGGCTTTTTAATATTTCCCAGGAACTGAAACTTTTAGAGCAGTTAGCCAATGATACCTCTGAGTCTGGGGTACCGTTGCGCAATGACTATAAAAATGTCCCTTTGTCTGGAAGCCTTTATAATATACGCCAAGGGTACTCTTGTGATGTTGCATCTAGTATTCCTCAGCCTTTGCTTAATGCTACAAGCAGAGCCAGTTATGCGGAAACAATGGATGACTATTTAACAAAAATTAACGATAGAATTGCTTCTGGTAGGAACGGCAGATGGGCCCTAAATGACAAAATTCAGGCTTTTTTACCTCATGTGAATTCTGTACATAACGCCCCACCTCCTTATTCGCAGGAGGCTCTTGGAGTTTTACGTGCTTTGACTCATGAGTACAATGAATCCTACCAATTCCTTTCAAATCTTCAAAAAGAGGTAGCAGGCTCTATCAAGGTGGAGATCGAATCATTAAATAGAGGAATTGGGCGTTTATCTGAGCAATATGCATCTATGAAAAGGTCTGATCACTCTGAAAGGGCTTTAATGATGGGAAAATATTATGATGGTTTTTTAGCATTATCTAAAAGCGTTGGCGTTGATGTTCCATTAAGTGGCATTGAGGAGGGAGATATTCCTGCTCAAGTTAATATTAGGGCTCTTGGTCAAAATTTATTGTCAGATGTTGTAAAAAACAGATCAAGCCTAAGTGTTGAGATTCTGGCATCTGATCCAAGCATGCAAGATGCAGTTAAGATTTTCTCAGAGAAAACTCCAATTTCTTTGGCGGGTAGTAAAGGGCAGCCAAATGAAATGGTTGATGGTTTGATTTATGGAAAATTTGCTAGTCCAGATCAGGGTAGAGTTTCTTTGGAGGGTAAATCTTTTTTAAAAATGACCGGATCTTACACTCAAGAAGAAGGTAAGCTTTCTGCTTTACTAAATTTATACACAGAGGTGATTCCTGCTCAGCAGACAAGATTACAAGAAACTGCTGCTATTCTTAAGGATTTAGTTCCTGATTTGCATGTCCTAAGTAGTGAAGAATCTAAAAAGCGGGAGCGAGTTTTTGAAGATGTGGTTCAGGCAAATCAGCCTCAATCTGCCAATGTTGCAGACATGGCTGCTCTTAATTTGCTCAAAACCAAATTTACTGACCAATGTAACGAAAGTTTGGAAAAAATTTCTGCGTTAAAAAATTCTACTATCGAAAAAAAGAATCAAAGTAGAGATACTCTTAAACTTGCAAAATCAGAAAGAGACAGTCTTGTAAGACTTGATAAACAAGATTATCTCTTAAAGATGTCTGGTCTTTTGGAGCAAAGGGATCTTATGCTGCGAGTTTTGGAGATGATGATAAGTTTTAATAAGGCTCTTGCGCGTCTTGGATCTGGCAATTAGTAGGGGGCATAGTCGGTGTTTATGCGTTTTGTAACGGCGATATAAGATATGAACAAGGCGGTAGATCGGACTCAGATTTTATAGTATTGAGCATGCCTTTTTGATGATGGAAAATGAAATGCATCGAGGGCGTCTTTGGGGAAAATTGAAGTTCAAGATTCTATTCAGTGGTTGGTGGGGCATTGAACATTCTATCTAATGGATAGTTTAGCCTTCTTGTAAAATTTTACAAAGGGGGGTAGCATAAGGCATTGCTGGGTCCTTAGAGTTGCCTGGTCGCAATAAATTAAAATAGAGGGGGCTTTATGAAAATTTCTGATAATTTCTTTTTTAGTTCTTCCAACGTTTTGACATTGAGGGAAATGCAGCAGGACGTGGACAAAGCAAGAATGCGTACTAAAGATCCTATGGAAACCGTCAGACTTGAGGAGATGTCTCACAGCGATCTTATGAGCTTTCTAAAGCACGATTTAAAACTTTCAGCGCTTAAGGAATCGAAGGACTTTCATGATGCTGCAAAAGCTGAGGTAAAAAGGGTTTTAGAGGGAGTAAGATCTATTCGAGAGGACCTTAAAAGTCTTCAGAGTAAGGCTCTAAGCTTCTTCAATAGCAAGGTCCCTCCTCATGGTGTAACTCATGCGTCTTATCACGATGGTCTTACTAAGGTTTTGAAATCTGATCGGGACATTATTGTACAAAGGATAAGTGTTCTAACTGATTCTTTGAACACAAGCGATATTTACTCAGGAAGAACTGGTCCTATTGAACTTGGTAGCCACCCTAGTGATGCATACAGCATCAACCATTTTTTTCATTGGTCGCTGGGTCGAAATACTACTACCTCTTATGCATTGAATGATTTTTGTAAAAAGCTAGTGAAGCCTATGAGCTTTGTATCAAAACCAGATTCTGATTCTGAGTTAAATAGGAGCATTACTTACTTGGATGAGATTCTTCTACCACATCTTACACAGGATTTTGCTACTGTAGAGAAAGTGTCTAGCTCTATTCAAAATGAGATTGAGACGCAAGAAGCGTTTTTGAAAAGGTTTTATCTTACGCAAGAGGATAAAGATCTAAAGCTGCGGGAGATGGAGGAGAGGCGTCATCGTTTTTTTGTCAGTCTCTGGAGAGAGATGGAATGGTCCAAGAAGATATTTAATATGATGAATGGCATCAGCGCTTGAGCTTTGCATTCAATCTACTTTTGTAGTTTTTTATTTTGTATACGTGTTTTTATGTTCGCTGTAATTCAGACTGGAGGCAAGCAGTATAAGGCTGAAAAAGGATGTACCCTTGAAGTCGAAAAGCTTGATTTTATTGAAGGGTCCAAGAAGGAGTTTAACGAAGTCCTTTTGTTGGCCGATGCTTCTGGGGCTGTATCTGTTGGTGCTCCTTTTGTTGCGGGAGCCTCTGTTTTGATTGAGATCGTTGAGCACTTGCGAGAAGATAAAATCATCGTCTTTAAGAAAAAACAAAGAGCAAACTATAGAAGAAAACACGGACATAAACAGTGCAAGACAAAAATCAGAGTGTTAGATATTGTCTGTGCTAGTTAGAGCATTTAATCATTTCATTTGTATTGTGGTTTAATAAACTATGGCAACTAAAAAATCGGGAGGTACCTCCAGTAACGGACGAGACTCTGCGGGGCGCAGACTCGGAGTGAAATGTTCAGACGGGCAGTTTGTATCCGCTGGAAGTATAATTGTGCGCCAGAGGGGAACCAAATTTCTTTCCGGATCTGGCGTGGGGCTTGGCCGGGACCATACAATCTTTGCAAAGCAGCAAGGTAAGGTAAAGTTTCTTAGGACTATCAAGAATAGGGTGGCAGTTTCTGTGTTTGCTTTGGATGCTGTACAAATTTAAGGCTTTGATCCTTAAATTTCCATTGCACCACAGCACTCGCTTAGTTCATGGGGCTTTTAAAAGCCTTAGATGCTCCTTTTTCAATTTTGATTCTTCTGGTGTTTTTCTGAGTAAAATTTGAACTGGCTAGAGATTTTGATCTAATCCAGGTTTTGTTTTACTCTCGGTGATGAGTGTATATTAAGAACTCATAGACCCATCTGATTTTCCCATTGAGATTACGGGTACAACCTAACATTAGTCTAAAAATTATCTAGTAATATAGTATATGGCTTTTTGTTTTGCTGGAGCGTTAGATAAGTGTTGAGCTAATGTAATGAAGGCATTGCATTGGACTATCAAAGAAAGATTCCTTCCGATTTTCAATCCTATTTAAGTCATTACTATTGTGAGAACTAAACTGTTGGCAGTTTGGGCTTAGGCGCGGTGTTTGCAAATTTAGTTTCTTAGCTGAAGATTTGTGCGCTGTATTGCCTCTTATTTAGCGATTTAGCGGAATTCAACAACTCTTTTAAAGATCAAGCTGCATCATTTAAAGAAAAATGGGGGCTTTTCTGTTGCTTGGCAAGCCCCCACAGCCACCGGTGGTTAGCAGCACTTAAGCTGCTAGAGCCATCCTTTTGTTGTTGTCGTTTCCGTTTACGAAACTTGATCGTTACTCTGGAAAACCAAAGCAGGTGATCTATCCCTGAGCAAAAACCACTTCTTTATTCAGCATGTCGAGCCTAATTCATCCCCATTGTGGTGGAGATGCCGGGTACTGCCCCCGGGTCCATTACTGCTATTCCAAGTGCTATTTATTGCCATAGCTTTGCAGCATCGAAACTGTAGTACTTATTTTACTTGCTCGCAACTATCTATCGTACTTAAATTATTGTGGAGATCTTTAATAATTAATTATTGATGCCTCTCTTTTTGGATTATTTTTTAGTTCTGCTATATCATCTGTGTTGTGTAGATTTTTATGAAACTGATTTAAGTATGATGCTTACTACAGACGTTGTAATTATAGGAGGAGGGCCTGTTGGCCTATTTGCAATCTTTCAAGCGGGAATGCTTGGAATGAAAGTGCATTTATTTGACACTTTGCCCAAATTGGGGGGGCAGTGCAGCGCTTTGTATCCACAAAAACCTATATACGACATTCCTGGTCATCCTAAGATTTTGGCACAAGATCTTATTGATAACCTTATAGAGCAGGCAAGCCCTTTTAATCCTGTGTATCATGCCGATGATCAAGTATTAGCCCTTGAAAAAGAGGAGTGTGATTTGTGGAGGGTGCGCTCTAGTAAGGGTTGTGAGATTTGCACAAAGGTTGTGCTTATTGTTGCTGGAAATGGCTCTTTTGGTCCCAACCGTCCCGCATTGGAGGGATTAGAAAAATTTGAGAAAAATGGCTCTGTTCTATATTCCTTGAAAGAATTAGAGGATATGCGTAATAAAAATATTGTAATTGCTGGGGGTGGAGATTCAGCGGCGGATTGGACTAATCTTTTAGGCGAAGTTGCTAACAAGATTTATCTTGTGCATAGACGGCAAGAATTTGGATGTTTGCCTGATAGTTTAGTAAGAATTCAAAGCTTAAGCGAAAAGGGCGTAGTTTCAATTTGTGTATCTACTCAAATTGTAGGCATTGATGGTAATGATGACTCGCTTCAACAGGCGACATTGAGGGATCAAGAAGGGCAAGAAAGAATCATTTATGTTGATAAAGCCTTATTTTGTTATGGCCTCAAAATGTATTTAGGGCCTATTTTAGACTGGGGTCTTGAGCTATGTAAAAATAGAATTAAAGTTGATGCTAGAACTTGTGAAACGAACTTGCAAGGAGTGTATGCTGCAGGCGATGTCGCTTTTTACGAAGGAAAGCTGAAGTTAATTCTTACTGGATTTTCTGAAGTCGCAATGGCATTACATGCTGCGCACAAGAAGGTTTTTCCAGATAAAGTATTACGCTTTCAATATTCTACCGACAAAGGGGTACCCGTATAAGGTATGTCATCCATCATTATCGACGGGCGTAAGATCGCAGCGGATTTGTTGATACAAGTCCAATCTATTGTGTCCTTACTAAAAGAGCAATATGCAGTAACACCTAAACTGTCTGTAATACTGATTGGCAATCAAGAGGCAAGTAATATTTACGTTAGAACAAAAATCAGGGAAGCCAGTAAAGTTGGTATTGAGATAGATGTGATACCTTTTGATAGTGTTTGTGACAAATCTGAGGTAATTTCTGTGATTGAAAGACTTAATTTGGACAATAGCAATCATGGTACTATAATACAATCTCCGTTACCTTGTGGTCTTTCTTTTAAAGAGATTGCTCAAAATGTAATACCCACAAAGGATGTAGACGGATTTCATGTTATAAACGCCGGTAGTCTAGATTGTGAAATTGGGGAGTATTTTGTGCCTTGCACTGCGCTTGGGTGCGTTGGGCTACTCTTGTCTGTTTATTCGAGTATTAAAGGCAAGCACGTGGTGGTGGTGGGCAGATCTAATATCGTTGGGCGCCCTTTATCTTCTTTGTTACTTAATTTAGATGCAACCGTTACAGTTTGTCACCGTGCAACCACCAATTTGGCTTCTATTATGAGGGCTGGAGAAATTGTTGTTAGTGCAACGGGAGTGTCTCAGCAATTTACAAAAGAATATTTTGCCAAGGGGGCAACTATTATCGATGTGGGTATCACAAGAACAGCAAACCGACTTGTTGGTGATGTCAATTTTGATAATCTTCTTGGTCATGCTTCTTATATTACTCCAGTGCCGGGAGGGGTTGGGCCTATGACGGTTGCCTCTCTTATGATGAACGTTGTGCGTAGCGCCTCCATTTCTGCTGGGTGTAGTTTATATCGCAGGTTGTATGATGCATTTCAGCTACACTAACTCTCTCGCTTTATGTACACTCTTTGGTATCACTCATCTTGCCCATTATCTAGGCAATTAAAGGCGATGCTTGATCAGTTATCAGTAGAGTATCATCTTATTAGGTCAGACTACTGGAAACCAAATAATCAACTTTTTGAGCTGAGTCCTTTCGGAATGGTGCCTTTGCTAAAGACAAGTGGTATTGGGGTTATTGATAGTATGTATGCTATTTTGGAATACCTTATTACTTCATATCCTAATTCGTATTTGTTTCCAAAAAGCCTGTCCTTGCTTTCTGAAACTCGCAGACTCTTGTCTATTATCAACGATAGATTTTACGTAAAAGTTTCTAAATGCATTGTACAAGAAAAATTTGTGCGATTTATGATTGGGTCTAGCCCCCGTAGAGAATATTTGCGATCTGCATCGGTTGCTCAGGCCGAATATCTCGATTATATTTCCTTGATTATTAAGGAGCGTAATTTTTTGGTTTACGACAAGCTCAGTGTTGTAGATGTCGCGCTTGCTGGTCACATATCTATTTTAGATTATTTTGGAATGATTGATTGGTATAAATATCAGTTTTTACGTTCTTGGTATCAAATTCTCAAGTCTTTGCCTTATTTTCGTGGGATTTTGGAGGATAGAATCGGAAGTTTTATTCCGCCTGAATATTATCAGGAGCCAGATTTTTAATTCTTAAAACAATCTTTCCTTATGAGAATTTTTGGTATAGACCCTAGTGTTAGAGTTCTGGGATGGGGGGTTGTGGAAATGCAGGAGCAATCTTTTCGTTATATTGCAAGTGATACCTTGTATACAAATCCAGCAGAAACAGTATCAGTACGTCTTGGTAAGTTGTTTAAGAAACTAGATTCTTTACTCGACCAATATTTGCCAAATGTTGTAGCTCTAGAAGGTATTTTTGTACAAAACGATCCTTCAGCTACATTTAAACTTGGCTATGTGCAAGGTATAGTGATGGCAATGTCGGGTATGAAAGGCATTCCTTTAAAAGAGATGGCTCCCACTTTGGTAAAGAAAACTTTAACTGGTACAGGCAGGGCAGGTAAAGATCAGGTACGCAGCATGGTCCTTAATATTTTGGGCAATCAAGGAATAAAATTTAGTAGCTATGACGAATCAGACGCTTTGGCAATAGCGTATGCAGCAGGCGTATGTACTGATGTTGCAGAACTTATTTAGCAAGCATCAACAGCGTAAGTAATATAACTAGCGCACATACTGTAGAAATGACTTTATTGATCGCATTATCTTCTTTGAGATTTGCTATGGGCTTTCTTAAATGTTTACTTGTTTCTACAGTGAGCACTTTTTGTTCTAGCACTTTTTCTGATTGCGGATCTTCATGTTTTTGAGGTAGGCCAAGATACTGAGAGTAAATTCTGTAATACCCGTGTGCATAAACCGGAGCGATCATTCTTGACAAAGCTTGTACTCCTTTTTCTGGATCTTCTAACATTTCTAAATACTCTTTGTTGATATTTAAAGCTTCGTGTGCGTCATCTATAGAGAGCAAAAGTGCTTGTCTTGTGGTCTTTAACTCATAATCTAGAGATTTATTAGAAAGCATAATGTGAGTATAATTTGATCAATTGTTGTATATAATATTGCTTGCTCCAAAAGATTTTAGTCTTCTTTAGGAGTGTCTTTGCAAAAGATTATGTCAGATATTTCCTGTACGTTGAAGAGTTTTTTTAAAATATCCCACTTATTTGTAGTAGTTATATGTGTAACTAATTGTTGTTTTAGCGTAATAGGTTCCCTACTTAAAGTTTCTGTTTGCACTTTTAGAGTTGGGGTAACAGATTTTAGTACTTCTATTAACTTTTTATTTAATTGTTCTTTGCTGCCTTCCTTTGATATTTTGAGCATTGTATTGTCATAAAAGAGGACCTCTACTTCATTCATTAGGTAATAATACAGTTCAAACCAACGTTTTTCGTAGAGATATTCTAATATGGAAAAAATTGCATGTTCGTTTTCAGAAATTGCATGTTCGTTTTCAGATTTTGTGGGAGTTGAGTTATCAGAGCTTTCCTCTTTAATATTGAGTACGCATAGAATTTTCATCACTAGTATTTCCACATTTTGCAGATACTGAGATACGTCTTTTAGTTCTTTAAAACAGTTAAGTGTTAATTGCCATATCAATGTAAGCTTTGTGAGACTTGTCTTGTTTATGATACTCAGTAGTTCTTCTTTGTAAGTGCAGTACTGGCCAAATGAGTATTGCGGTATTATTTTTAGCTTACAACATAAGCAAATTGCTTCGAGAATACCTTCCAGTAAGGAGGAAAGATCTGCAGAAGAAGAGTGTATTGACTCTATTTTGTCTAATGCTTCTGGGACTCTTTTGTTGAACAAATCACTGATTACAGCAATAATTTGGCGTAGATCTAATGTTCCGGTGATTTTGCATATGGTTTGTGTTGTAATTTTTTCGTCTCCTCTAATGGACATTTGTGCTTGATCTAGCAAGGATAAAGCATCTCTTGCAGAACCTTCACTTTTTAACGCTATTATTTCTAAAGCGGTTTTTTCAAAAGGTATTTTTTCTTTTTGAGCAATATCTGTGAGTAGATCTACGAGTTCTTGGCTATTAAAGCGCTTGAGATCAAATCTCTGACAGCGTGAAATTATAGTTGTAGGAACTTTTTGAATTTCTGTTGTTGCAAATACAAAGATTAGGTGACTAGGGGGCTCTTCGATAATTTTTAATAAAGCATTAAATGCTCCTTTTGAAAGCATGTGTACTTCATCGATGATGTATATTTTATATTTTCCAAGTAGAGGTTTATAATCGGCATCATCTATTATGTTTCTAACGTCATCTATACCAGTGTGACTTGCTGCGTCCATTTCCGTAATGTCGGGGTGATTACCTAGTTTATAGGAGGTACAGTTTTGACATTCTCCACAAGGGGTTATTGTATCTTTTTTTATTAACTGTTTAGTGCAGCTAATCGTTTGAGCTATTACTCTTGCAAAAGAAGTTTTACCTATGCCTCTCATGCCTGTAAGCATATAGGCATGGGCAAGCTGATTTGTAAGGATGGCCTTGGTTAAAATTTCAGCGAACACTCCTTGTGCAATTATCTGGCTAAAAGAATTGGGCCTATATTTGCGTGTCAGCGGTAGATGTGAAGCGATTTGCATTACAAGTGCGGATCTAAAAAGCAGATGCTAGTTTCTTTTTTAGTCATTTTGTTAAATGGAGACTAGTCACAATGTTACTTTGTTGAGTTGTATTTTCAGATGCTGCTCGATTTTTAGTCTCTTAGCGCAAAAACAAAAAAGTTTTAAGTATATGTTATTGTGCGGTGACCCATATCTCATTACTTGGGCTGCTTCTTTCGACCTGACCCGGTGAGTAATAAAATGTGCCCACCGCAGTTAATCCTAACACTTTTTAAATACAGGAGCAACATTGCTCAATTTTGGATTGATGTAGCCTTTATCTTCTACGGATTACTTTTCTAATCAATGATTGGTGCCTTCTAAATACAAGGCTTTAGAGTTGTCGTATTGCTTGATCGTATTCTCGACTCAGTTGAGATACTGCGTAATACCAGACTAAACACGTGATAGCAAATACACACATTAAGTACATTCCTATAGAATGATAGGTTGCAGACGGAAACATAATAAAAATGACGGCCTGTAAAACAGATCCTATTGATTTGCCTAATTTAGTACCCATGACTTCTGTGCAAGCTTTTCCCTGAGTTTTGAGCTCTGGGCTTAATGGTACGTATAGCATCTCTTTTGTAGCGTCAAACAAAGTACATTTTGTTGACCTTGTTACAATATTTTGAGCGGTACCTGCAATTAGTGCTACCATTGCAGGCTGAATTGAAAGTAATGCAGCAATAGAGGATTCAACTGCAGAGAAATTGGTAGAGGTAAAAAACATTAGACCAGAAAGCATTGTGCAGACTAGAGGGATGGTAGCTCCTACTTTCCAGCCAAATTTGCGAATTATTTGGGACCCTACGAGCACACAAAATAAAGTTGCAATGCCATTAAATTTTAGCACGAAACCTGTGAACATCATGTTCAGTTCTGGTACGTTATATAGGGTTTTGATTTGTTCTCTCCACATTGACTCTATTGTGCTGATTGCTGTTCCATAAGAAATCAGTAGTAGGCCTATTAGTCTTATATACCTAGATCTCATTACTAGCCTTAAGCTATCTGATAACTTGAGCTTTGGCTCTATTACGAGGGAGGCTTTTATCAATAGTTGTTTATCAATTATTACGTGATTTAAAAGCCAAAACAGACCCATGCTTAGGAAGCCTACGGCAGACATAATAGACAAAATGATTTGTACGCACAGCACCGTTCTGTTTGAGCTAAGATTGAGTAAGTTTGTAATTAAACTTGCAATATTCGTAAGGTTTTCTAGTAAGACTCCGCAGATGAAAATTCCAGTTTGGCCGAGTAAACTAAAGAGCAGATAAAATCTCTTGGATTCAGATACAGATGTTACTGAATTGACGAATTGCCAAAACATTAGTGCAAAAACTACGTTTGACCACATTTCTATTATTACATATAAGAGAGCGCAATCCCAATTTTTCATTATAACAAGGAACCACTTAAGGTGGGGCCATTGTAAAGTTAGGTGCGCTAATGTTTGGCGGATTTGATTGGCATCTCTACTAGGAAAGAGTACAAATGCAAAAATCAGGAAGAAGGAGATAAAAAAAGCAACGACACCATAGAATATATATTCTGTCTTTACATGCTTGATTAATTTGACGTAAGCAATGCTTATGAATATAGCAAGGGGTAGTACGCACCAGACTTTTAGTATGGAGGATACTTCGGTTGCAACTAAAGTTGTGATGATAGAATCTTTAAGGGCTTTGGCAATATTTTGTACGAATAAAATACAAAACAGCAGCGCTGTTATAGATGCAAATCTTGGTAGTTCTGACTTTTTTACAGGAAACACTGCTTCTGAAAAACTCCTCCAGGCCTTGTTAAAAAGTCTAGGAGAAAGAGATATCGCACTCTTTAAAGGAGTGGGTAAAAACATTGTTTTTTTCATAGAAAACACACAGAGGGATTCTAGAGTAAGCGTCTTGTTTAGTCAAGTTTGGCAAAGGTGTAGTATAACTTAGGTAAAGACTGTATTTTGATAAAATATTGAACAACATCGAGATAAAAACGTTTTTCATAATGCACATTAAGTCACTTTCTTCTCAAAACTTTTTGCAAAAATTTAGCAACAAGATTGTAGGTATTTTAGGTCTTGGCGTTACTGGTATGAGTTGCTTGAGGGCGGTACAAAAATCTGCAAAACTTTGTGTTTGTTATGATGACAAACATCATGCTTATAGCAGTATTGATCCTACTTTTGCAAATGTTATGACTTGTACTGATGTTGATGATCCAGTGCTGTCTCAATTAGACATTTTAGTGGTAAGTCCTGGCATAGTCTCTGCGGGAACAAACGCACATCCTCTTGCAAAAAAAATGCATTTTCTTGGCGTTTCCATGATCTCTGATATAGAGATGATGTTTTGTAAATATCCAAACGCAAACTATATAGGCGTTACTGGCACTAATGGCAAGAGTACTGTTACTGCTATGATTGCTCACATTTTGCGCTCATGTGGATTTGACTACCTAGAAGGAGGCAATATTGGAGTGCCTGTGATGGATTTGCCTGCGGCGGCGGGGTATGTTTTAGAAGTGTCTTCTTATCAAATAGAGCTAATCAAAAATGCTTCTTTTGAAATCGTGATTCTTACTAACCTCACTCCGGATCATCTAGATAGGTACGCAACCGAGCATCAATACTATCTTACAAAACTTTCTCTTTTGCATTTTTTATCTGACAACGGTGTGTTTATTACTATTGGTAATGAAGAGAATCTTGCCTGCCAATACGCTAAAAATATTTTTCCTTATAGCAAGATTGTTATAAGTACAAATAATATGCCTTTGGCATTATTTTCTTTTGCCCCAATTAAAGAATGTCTACTGAGCCAATTTTTAATTAAAGATACAATAAACGGCAATGCATCATTTGCGGCTCAAGCTTGTAAAGCTCTAGGATGTGAGGATGAAGATATTTTCAAGGGCATCAGTTCTTTTAAAGGGCTGCCTCACAGATTAGAACTTGTTGGAACAAGCGGATTGGTATCGTTTTTTAATGACAGCAAGGCAACTAATATTGAGTCTACTTTATATGCTTTTGCGCAACTAAGTGAAATATACTGGATTGCAGGAGGAAAGCATCTTGGGAGCAATCTAACTCCTCTGCTGCAATATTTGCACAAGATAAAAAAATGTTATTTTTTTGGTCAATCAAGGTTTGATTTGAAATCTGTATTTGCTTCGTTGCAATCATGTGTGGTGGCAGAAACTCTAGAAGAGGTCTTCAAAATTGCTGTGCAAGATGCTTGTTCTGCTGGTATCAAATGCTGTGTTTTGTTTTCTCCAGCTCATAAATCTTTTGACCAATTTAGGAATTTTGAGCATCGCGGACAAGTCTTTGTTGCATTGTGCAATGATACTTTGGAGTCCTTAAAAGTTTAAGATTTTTATTTAAATTTAGGAAGATTGTGATTTCTATACTTGGCAAGATTTGGCAAAAGCGTGGCACAGATCATGAGGCTTTGCAAAACATCATGAGTGGATATGGAGTGAGTGAGATAGTTGGGGCTATTTTGTCTAATAGGGCTTTGCCTGAAGGAGTGGGGAATTTTTTGTTACCAAAAATTTCAAAACAGATGCCTGATCCATTTTCTTTGCTGGACATGAAAAAGGCGGTGGATCGATTCATAAAGGCAATAGAAAACAAAGAGAAAATTTGTTTATTTGCTGATTATGACGTTGATGGCGCAACATCTGCCGCGCTACTTGTACGATTTTTATTGCATTTGAAGGTAGAGCATTTTGTATATATTCCGGATCGCATAAAAGAAGGATACGGCCTTTCGGTTGCAGCACTTGAAGCAATTAGCTTCAAAGCTTCTTGTATTGTTACATTAGATTGTGGGTCTGGCGCTTATGCAGAGGTGGCATTTGCTGCAAGTAAAGGTCTTGATGTTATAGTGATTGATCATCATATTGCAGATAAAATGCTAACAGATGCTGTTGCGGTTGTGAATCCAAACAGAATAGACGAAACTTCGGATCTACAATATCTTGCAGCAGTCGGTGTCACTTACTTGTTTTTGGTGGGAGTTGTTTCGCATTTACGCGTTAAGGCAAAGTACGCAGCTATTCTTGAATCTTTTGATCTGCTTTTGATGCTTGATTTAGTGGCCTTAGGCACGGTATGTGATGTTGTGCCAATTGTGGGGCTTAATCGTGCTTTTGTACATCAGGGTCTTAAAGTAATAAGAATGCGTACAAATCTAGGCATTCGTACTTTAATTGATTGTGTTAATTTGCAAGAGCACATTCGTGCTTATCATTTGGGTTTTGTTCTTGGCCCTAGAATTAATGCAGGTGGGAGAGTTGGAAATTCAGATTTAGGAGTAAAACTACTGACTACAAACTGCAAAGTCCAAGCAGAGCAAATTTCACAGGGGTTAGATGAGTACAACACTCAACGTAAAACGATTGAATCACAAATGCTTAAACAAGCCCAAAGTATTGTAGAGTCGCAGGAGCTAAAAAGCATGATTATAGTAGAAAGTGATGAATGGCACGTGGGTGTTATGGGCATTGTGGCAAGCAGATTGGTAGATCTTTATCGCCTGCCGGTTGCAGTGATTGCGTGGCAAGGTAATATAGGTAAAGGGTCGTGTAGGTCAGTTACTGGTTTTGATTTTGGAGCAGCAATGTTATCTGCAAAATCTTTAGGACTTGTGTTAAATGGTGGCGGACACAAGATGGCCGCCGGATTTACAGTGGATAAATCTTGTTTTGATGAGTTAAAAACCTTTTTATATAAAAATGCTCTACGCAATATAGATCAGCAAAAACTTCCTTATTATTTTGATGCAACACTTACTCTTGAGTCCTTACAGATGTGTTTGCTTGATCAAATCGATATTTTAGAACCTTTTGGCAGTGGAAATCCAATTCCTTCTTTTAATATTCAAAATGTTACAGTGGTATACGCCAAAATTGTTGGAGAGAATCATGTATACTGCATATTAGGCACTTCTGAAAATCACAGACATCGCGTTACGGCAACAGCTTTTGGAGCAATGCACAATAAGTTAGGTATGATTTTGCTTTCTAAGACTAAAGCTCCAATTTCTGTGATAGTTACATTGCAAAGGCATAGTTGGGCAGGAGATGAAAAGGTTAGATGTATCATAAAAGACGTAATTGAATCTTGACTTAGTAGATTATGGAAAATTCTTTAGTAAATACCAATCTTGTTTCCGAACAAGTGCTTAATGGGGAATACACAGTTACCGCCCTGACTATCATGATTCGCAAAACTGTGGAAGGAGAATTCTCTGGAGTTTTAGTTGTGGGCGAGGTTTCTGGGTACAAGCTTGCAAGTTCGGGGCACGTATATTTTACGTTAAAGGATGAGCAAAATCTGATTGCTTGTGTTTGTTGGAATTCAGCTTTTCGCAAGATTAACTTTGATCTTGCAGACGGCATGAGTATCAGCGTAAAAGGCACGGTAACTGTATATGGGGGGCAGTCAAAATATCAGATTAACGTAACAAATATTAAGCCTTTGGGGGCAGGGCGGTTGATGCAGCTATTTCAGGAATTAAAACTGCGATTAGCTCAAGAAGGATTATTTGATCAAATTCATAAAAAATCTTTGCCATTTTGGCCTAAAATAGTGGCAGTAGTTACTTCTCCTCAGGGTGCTGTTTTTTGGGATATTATGCACAGAGTGCGGGATCGTTTTCCTACTTTTGTGCTTTTGTATCCTGTTGCTGTTCAGGGATCAGCGGCTGCTGCAGAAATTGAAAAAGCAATAGGCTTACTTAATGACCCTAATTACATGCAAGATTTGTTGCCAGATGTAATTATTATTGCAAGGGGAGGAGGATCGATCGAGGATCTGTGGACTTTCAATGAGGAAAGTGTAGTGAGGTGTGTGTTTAATTCCAAAATTCCAATTGTATCTGCTATTGGTCATGAGACTGATTTTACTTTGATGGATTTTGTGGCAGATGTAAGAGCTCCAACGCCTACTGCTGCTGCTGAATTTGTATTACCTAGCATGGCAGAATTGAAAAATCGTCTCACATCTTTGACGGTGAGACTTGCGAACCTATGCATAAAATATTTGAGTCAAAATACTAAATTATTGAGAGCATACTCTAGGCCCGACAAAAGTCTGGTTGCCTTATTGAGAAATAAAGAACAAAGGTTTGATGATCTTGATCAAAGGACGCGTTCTTATAATTTGCGCAATTATTTTGAATATTTAGCCAGAAATAGACTCAAAATTGAGTTTGTAACGAATTTAATTGCTAGAGAAAGTCTGTTTTTTCAAAATTTTAGCAAAACTTTGAGCCGTCTAGCCTTTCAGTACTTAGAAAATTGTAGAAAAAACCTGCACTTTAGTGTTCTTCAGATGCAAAAACTAGACATCAATAGGGTATTAAAGAGAGGTTTTGTACTCGTAAAAAGTGAAAATCAATTGCTAAGGAGCGTCAAGCACATAAAGATAGACGAAATGATGGTACTAGAGTTTTATGATGGCAAGATTGTTGCTCAAGTAAAAGGATTGCTACCATGAATCAGTTTGATCCAAAGAAGATCGCAAATCGAAAATTATCTCAGTCTTCGCGCAAATGGCTAGAAAGGCATATTTCAGATCCTTATGTGCATCTTGCTCGTAAAGATCGATATTTAAGTCGTGCTGCGTACAAACTAATAGAGATGCAGGAAAGGTTTCACTTCATAAAAGGGGGAGATGTAGTTTTAGACTTGGGAGCTGCGCCTGGTAGCTGGAGCCAGGTTGCAAGCAAAATAGTCTCTGCCAAAAATGGTCTTGTAATAGCTTTAGATCTTTTGCCAATAAAAAAGCAAGATTTTTGTATTTTTATACAAGGTGATTGTAACGATCAATCAGTCATTGCAAAAGTTATGGAAAACGTTGCTGCTTTTTATCAAGATTCGATGGTAGGTAAAAAAGAATCTGTAAATCTCATATTAAGCGATATTGCTCCTAATATGATCGGTTGCAAAAGTACAGATCATTTCCGCTCTGTGCAATTATGTGAGCGAGTTTTTGAGATATCTGAGGAGATTTTAGTGCAAGGGGGCTCTATGATAATGAAATTTTTACAAGGCATTGATCAGCAGGCTTTTGTAAAAAAGATTCAAAGTGCCTTTCGTAAGGTTAAATTATGCAAGCCAGAAGCTAGCAGAGTTGAATCTTACGAACTGTATATAGTTGCCTTGAACAAAAAATAACACCTCTAGGGGAGCAATGTTATTGTTGCAGTCCGATCTTGTTCTTTGTCGCAAAATAGCTGCACCTCTACTTTGGAAGATCTTTTTAAATAATTTTGTGCAAATTTGGGCCACTCAAAAAGAATAAGAGCTTTGGTAGATATAGCCTCTTCAATGCCTAATTCCAAAAGTTCGTTTTCATGTCTTAAGCGATACAGATCGTAGTGGTAGACTTGTTTGCTTTTGTTTTCATAGATATTGAGTAATGTGAAAGTTGGACTTGTGACAACTACTTCTTGATCAAGATAGTTACTTATTATGCTTTTGCAGAGAGTTGTTTTTCCTGAGCCTAAATTTCCTTCTAAGGTCACTATGTGAGAGGAGAATTTTTTTGCAAAGCTATTGATAATTTTTCCAAGACGCTGAGTTGTGCTCAGATTGTGCATTACGCATCTAAAGGCTTTGAGCAAGGTAAAAATTTTAGGAGTTAGTTACTTCTGGAGTATCTGTAGAACTTGCAATACTGGAAATGATATCATTTAAAGTCAGAAAGCCAAGATGAGTAGAATCTTCGTTTACAACAATTGCAAATCCATACTGATGCTTTGTAAAATGTATTAATTGTGACGCGATATTAGTATTTTGTTGTACCATTTTTAGAGGAATGACTGCGTGATCTATGATTTCTTTGAGTTTTTTACCTTTACTGCCTTGTATTTTTGCAAGGGATCGCAATAAAAGCTGTACTTGTAGTACTCCAATTATATTGTCTGGAGAAAACTGCCAAACAGGAATTTTTGTGTAAGGTATAGATAGCGCTTCTTCAAGAAATTTTTCTGCAGGAAGGTCCATGTTGACTCTTTGCATTACCTCTAAAGCACTCATGATGCTCGTAACTGGCAGATTTTCAATATTAAATGTATTTATTGTACCTTCCTTAGAGCCGTTTGGTACGTAAGATTCAGGATAATTTTCTTCTTGATGCAACTCGTAAAGGGGATTGGGCTTAATGTAGCGTCTTACTTTGTTTGTAATTTGGTCCAGAGTGTTACTTAATGGAGAAAATAGAATTAGCAAAAATTGAAATAACGGAGAGGAATTTATCAGAATAGATTCTGCTTTTACTACTGCTATGATCTTTGGCAAAATTTCTCCAAATGCAGTGACCAAAATTGGTGTGATAATAGAAGAGGCTATTAAACCCATGTCTTGACCACAAATTTGTATTGCTATAGATGTACTTAAAGTGGTTGCAAGGGTGCTTACTATGTTATCTGCAATCACAAGTACTGAGATTATCTTTTCTTTAATCGGAAATAGTTCAAGTGCCTTATCTGAATTCTTTACTCCTCGGAGCTTTGCCAGTTTAATCTTGTTTAATGTGGCCGCTGTAATTGCGGTTTCCATGCCAGACAGTACTGCAGATATTGCAATTAGTACCGCTATAGCAAAAAAATTAAATATCATCACTTGTGTGAGTATGACTAATTAATGTGTGATTTGACAAAGAGCCAGTTCTTGTTTTTGACCGATACTGGAGCGATTAAGAGGTGCACTGTATTCTATTTTACAGTTTCTTTCCATAGTAGGCGATTAAATTCTGCTCCGTAGATAAAAATTATGTTTGCAATGTAAAAAAACAGCAGGGTGGCTATTATACTTCCCAAAGAACCATACACCAGATCTAGCTGATTATATTTTGCGATATAGCTAGAGAGCAATCTGCCGCTTGTAACCCATAACATCGTGCTGAGGAAAGCTCCGGGACAAAGTTTTAAAGGCTTTAGTTTGACGTTTGGAATTAAGTAATAAAGCATCAGTGCTGAAATAAAGAGTATCGAATATAAAGCAAAATATCGGATATTGATCCATACTGGGTCTAATGCTTTGATTAAGGCATTGATCTCTGCAAAATGCTTCATTATTGCTGGAAGGATTATTAATGCCCCTAATGCACAAAACAAACAAACACTGATTAGTAAAAATTGAATGATGCTGAGCATTCTTCTTACTAAATACCTAGGAGGCGAATGTATTTCATATATTCTGTTTAATATGGTACGGATGCCTTCTACAAAAGAGGAGACTGTCCAGATGCTGCCAAATAGCGCAAGTGTCATGAGGCTTTTTGGAGGAACTTTAGTGAGGTATTCTATGTGCACTTTGATTGAGGAGGTAGTTTCGTTTGGAAGATTGGTAAGAAGCCATTGTATCAGTTTTTGTCCTGTATCGGACGCTCCTACTATGCTAGTTGCAACTAAGAAAAATACCAAAAATGGAAATAAAGACAAAAGCACCATGAAAGACATGTATCCGGCGTGTTCTATGCCATCGTGATCTATTGTCTTGACCATAGACTCATATAGTGTTTTTACAATCCAACTAAGACTGGGTATCTTTTTCACAAAAATTGTACTAAAGATTCTTCAAGAAAAATATTGTTGATTAAGATTAGGGTAAAGATCACTTTACACAAGCTGCTTTCTTTATTTTTTCTACCTCTAAGAAGGACAAAAGGCTGCGCAATTCTTGTCTTGCGGCGATATGAGACGTGGTAAGTTGTTTGTTTGCCATGTTTGTTAGATCCATTAAGGTTGTTCCTTGTAGAAAAAGTTCCCTAAATATCACTCTCTCACTAAATCCAGGCGCAACTTTGCATTTTATTCTCTTTGCTATTGCGTCTATTACTTCTGCCACTGCTCTTTTATTTTTTGCGTCTATGTTGCTAAGTCTATTACGCAGGACTACCCAATCTATTTGTCCTCCGTCTCTGTTGGCTTTGACTAGCTTTTGTTTCCACACCATTTCACTATAGGTAGAAAGTCCATTGATCTTTAGAGAGTCTGGGTCGATTTTTGCCAGCAGGTCTATATCTAAAAAGCTGTCGTTAATAGGAGTCACTATTACGTCAGCATAAGAATGCGCAAGGGCCGAAAGCGAACATATACTTGCTGGAGTATCTATTACAACCACGTCTGTTTTATTTTGCAGAGAAGCCATGATTTCTTCTATTTCTTGCTTTTGTTTTGATCTAAGTAGCTCCGTTTCCTCAAAATTGGGAGATATAAGAAAATGTTTTGGAAGCGCCAACTGGTAATCTTTTTGCTTTTGGTTATGAATTTTTCTATTGGTGATGTAGGTAGTAAGAGAGTGCTGATGTACATCTGTATCGATGCTTGTAACATTGAGACCAAGGTCCAACAGTCCTGCGATTAGATGCATGCAGCAAGTGGTTTTACCGGCTCCTCCTTTAGTATTGCCTACGACAAATACATAGGGTGTGGTGGTTTGAGTTTGCATGAGTGAGTTAAAATGTATCCGTTATCCAAATGCACTGATTTTGGGCAAGAGTGTTATTTTGATTCACAAAATTTTGCAATAAAGCTGTTAAGCAATGCAACTCCAAAACCATTGCCTCCTTCTATGCATAGGGGCTTTGTGCTTTTATTATATGCAACTCCAGCAATATCTAGATGCGCCCATCTGGTGTCTTTTTCCACAAAATAGCTTAGAAATTGTGCAGCTGTAGAGCTTCCTGCATCTCCTCTACCTGATTTAGAGATATTTGCTATGTCTGCAATGTGTGACTTAAGCATATCCTGATAGTCTTTGTGTAGGGGCATGTGCCAAATTTGTTCACCTGTTGATTTGCCTGCCTCAGTGAGATCTTTGACGAGATCTTGATCCTTGCTAAAGCAGCCAGCATAGGATGAGCCCAAAGCTACGATGATTGCTCCAGTTAGAGTTGCAAGATCAATTGTGATACTTGGATGAAATTTTGACTGCGCATACCAAAGTGCATCAGCCAAGACTAATCTTCCTTCTGCATCAGTATTTAATATTTCTATAGTTTTACCTGACATAGTTTTTACGATATCTCCAGGGCGTTGTGCATTGTGTCCTGGCATGTTTTCTACTAACCCAACAACACCTACAACGTTTACTTTGGCATTTCTGAGTGCTAATGCCTTGATTGTACCAACTACAGCGGCAGAACCCGCCATATCGTATTTCATTTGATCCATATTGCTTGCTGGTTTGATTGAAATACCTCCAGTATCAAAGGTTACTCCTTTGCCAACAAGAGCTACTGGTCGTTCTCCGTCTTTGCCTCCTGTGTATTCTACTATGACTAATTGAGACTCTTGGGCTGAGCCTTGCCCAACTCCAAGTAGTGCTCCCATGTTGAGCTTGTGCATATCCTGTTCTTTAAGTATAGAGACAGCAATATTGTTCATTCCATCAAACTCTGCAGCAATTTTGTTTGCGTATGATTCAGGATGAAGGTGATTTGGAGGTAAGTTGACGCAATCTCTAGCAAAGAAAATTCCCTTTGCTAGAGATTCTAAATCTTTAAAAGTTTCCGCACTTTCAGTTTCTGCTTGCGTGAAACAGATGTTTATGGTCGTTGCTTTTTTTTCTTGAGTTTTATATTGATCAAAGCGATAGCTTGCAAGTAGTGCGCCGTAGGCAAGATTCGCATTCAAACCTGCTAAGGGCATTTTTTCTATATCACTATTTAAAGAGACATGTGCTTTTGCAATACAGTTTGTTGCAAGAGTATGAAACAAGACTGCGCCCAGTTCTTGTATTTTGTGCTCCGTGATTTCTGACAAGTTTCCAGAGCCAATAAAAATCACGTTAGAGATTTTATCGACGTCCAGAAAGGAAAGTACTTTTACAGCTAAATGTTCTCCCTTAAAATCTGAAGCACCTTTTAGCAACGCTTTTACTATCGGATTTTTTTGACAAAGCTCTTGTGAGCCGTTATCTGCTAAAATATTTAAGTTATCGTCTACAAAAACGCATAAAGTAGAATCTGAGTGAGCTTTTTGAAACAAAATTTCTAACATTTGATACCTAATAGATTTTTAATTTGTACTAAAATCAGACTCAACAAAACTGAAGATGCAGAAGCTAAAAGTAACCCAGTTTTGACGAAATTTAAAGATTCTTTATCTGTAAATGACAGTTCTCCTATAAAAAGGCTCATTGTGAAACCGATGCCTGCAACAATGGATACAATGTATATGTCCCACCAGGATAGTTTTGCCAATTTTATTGAACATATTTTCACCGTAATCCAGGTAAAGAAAAATATACCTATTTGTTTTCCGATAAAAAGACCCAGGAAAACTCCTAAAGTGATTGGGTGAATTATGGATTTAAGGTTGATTGTAGATAGATCTATGTTGCAGGCGCTAAGGGCAAAAATGGGTAAAATCACTAAAGCTACAGATCGACTTAAAATTTCTTTAGCTTTTTGTATTGAATACTCTTTTGTAGAGCTTGGCAAAAACATTCCAACAATTACTCCAGATATTGTTGTATGTATTCCACAAGCATGTAGTCCTACCCAAATGAGTATGCCTGCGCATAGATAGGGCCACATTTTTTGATGATTACTTTTATTGCATATTGCAAGTATTAGGGTTCCGACTATCACGAATATTAGTGGAATGAGATTTATGTTGCTACTGTAACATGTTGCAATGAGCAGGATCGCTCCTAGGTCGTCGAAAATTGCCAGTGCAAGCAAAAACATTTTAGCAGTTTGGGCAACTTGATTTCTCATTACTATGGTAAATACTCCTATTGCAAATGCTATATCTGTTGCGCAAGGTACCGCAAATGCTCTGTAGTGATCTAAATGATTAACATTGATTAAAAGAAATATCATTGCGGGAATCAGCATACCTCCAAACGCTGCAATGAGAGGAAGGGTTGCGTGGCCTTTTTGAGACAACGATCCACTTAAAAGTTCTTTTTTAAGATCGATCGATACGCTTAGAAAAAAAAATACCATCAAAACATCGTAAATCCACTCTTTGAGGGAAAGGCTTCCGACATGAGTAGTAAAAAAAGCATTATAGGACTGCTGATAGGTGCTGGAGTTGGCTAAGTAAATCGCAACGCCAGAAGCAAGCAGTAGCAAAAAGCTGCCTAAGGTTTCAAGCTTTATATGCTGTAGGATTTTTTTCATTTATTTGACTGTTTAATTTTAGGTATTTAGCTTAGTAGTACTAACAATTTTATTTTGAACTCTTTTTAATATGGGATTTTGGTTCTCCTTCTTGCCTTATTTTTTATTTAAACATAGAATCCTCCTTTATAAAGCCGGGTTAGCTCAGTGGTAGAGCAATCGCCTTGTAAGCGATAGGCCGTCAGTTCGAGTCTGACACTCGGCACTCTTTTTTATGCAAGAGATTTGAACTTGAGTTTTTCAAACTGTACTCCTTTGCTTGTTTAAGTTTTGCAAAATCTTCGTCTGCGTGATAGGAGGAGCGAGTTAAAGGACTTGAAGATACTAGCAAAAAGCCTTTTGCTTTAGCAAGTCTTGCGTAATAGTCAAACATTTCTGGCGTTATATAGTCTACTACTTTTGCATATCCAGGTCCTGGAGAAAGATACTGACTTACAGTGAGAAAATCTACTCTTGCAGCAATCAAATCATCCATAACCTGCATTACTTCTGCTTGTGTTTCTCCTAGCCCCAGCATGATTCCTGATTTAGTGAAAATGCTGGAATCGAGATTTTTTACGTCGTCTAATAGTCTAAGTGAATTGTAGTAACGTGCGCCTGGTCTAATTGTTCTGTATAAAGATGGGACTGTTTCAATGTTGTGATTGTACACATCGGGTTTGGCATTGACCACGATTTGTAGGGCCTTGGGCTTGCGCAAAAAATCAGGAGTCAAAACTTCTATAGTAGCTTTTGGAGAGCTATTTCTTATCTTGAGTATGCACTGCGCGAATTGGCTTGCTCCACCGTCTTCAAGATCGTCTCGGTCTACTGAAGTGATGACAATATGAGAAAGACCAAGCGCTTTAACCGAAAGGGCGACTCGATCAGGTTCATTTTGATCAACATTAGTAGGGGTTCCTGTTTTTACATTGCAAAATCTGCACGCTCTTGTACATATTGATCCCAAAATCATTATAGCTGCGTGTTTCTTTGTCCAGCATTCTCCGATATTGGGGCAGGATGCTTCTTCACAAACTGTGTTAAGTCTAAGCTCGCTAATGATTTTTTGAGTTGCTACATATTCCGCAGAGTTAGAAGAGCGGACCTTAAGCCAAGAGGGTTTATTTGACAATGTATTGTTTTCATTGCCTTGGAGGTCTTTTCCATTCATGCTGTAAGGACTTATTGTATAAAAGCTGTTTTAGTCTTGTGGACTAATCAATTGCAATACTACTTAAGTACCACTTAGGGTCTGACTGTTTGCTATGTCTACTAAAGGTCCATCTAGATTCTGGTGAGCGTACTAGCATCGTAATGAATGCTTTATTGCTAAACATATATGCCTCGGCAACCTCTGAAGTGAGGTAACCTTCTTGTGATATTGGCTTTAATTGATGTACCAAAGCTTTGCATGTAGGTATGAAACCTGGATCAGTTAACTCTTTCAAAGCGACTTCGTTTTCAGTTTCAACAGCCTTTGTAACGGCTTCCATAGCATCTCTTGCGCTTTTTACAAAGGGAGAAAGAGCAAAGCTTTCTATTTTTTCCATGATCTCGGCAATGCCAGAAAGCACGGCTTCTTTGTGGGCTGAAGCTATTAACTTATGATCTACAATAGGAGCTTTATCCATAGTGTTGGTGACATCTTTTAGTATTTTGATCTTACCAAGACCGCTGGAAACAAACTGCGCTCCTCCTGTTTTGCCAATAATTGCTATTAGTCTATTGATCAAAAATGCCGCAATGCAAGCGATAATCAAAAATTTGAACATCAGTATTACTAAATTTCAATTCTACTATAAAAGTAAAACTAGTTCAGAAATTCGTGCAACACGCACAATTTTGTGAGATAAGTTCTAAATAAGCTTACTATAATCTACAACCAAATCAATTGCTATACCTAAGCCTTTGTAGACAAAGATGCGATTAATTAAACCCCTTTATTTAGGGGATGAGATTCATAGGCCTTTTTTAAGTGTGTAAGTTCAACTTTTGTGTATATCTGAGTAGAAGAAAGGCTTACATGTCCAAGTAAGTCTTGTATTGCTCTAAGGTTTGCTCCGTTATTGAGCAAATGTGTTGCGAAGCTGTGTCTGAAAGCGTGAGGAGTGACAGTTTTTGATAGATCTAGAACCTTTCTCATTTTCTGTATTATTGCCCTAAAAGTGCTTGATTGTAAGGGTTTGCCAAATTTTCCAATGAATATGGGAGCGTTATTTTCCAAAAAAAAAGGTATTTGTTCTAAATACTGATTTAATTTGGAACGCAGACTGGGTAGCATTGGTATTATTCTTTGTTTGTTCCCTTTTCCAATAATTTTAAAAGCGTCTTCTTTGAGGTGATTTTTTGTGATAGAAAGGGCTTCGCTGATTCTGCATCCCGTGCCGTATATCAGCATCAACAATGTTTCATCTCTGAGATTTGTCCAATTTGTTTTGATGCTAGACAGATGAGCTAAGCACTCTAGTGTATCACTTTCACTTAAGGCTTTTGGATTTAGTACAGCTTTTTTTGGTGTTTTAATTGCAAAAATCTTGCTTCCTTGGCAGCAGGAGTGATCTATTAAAAATCTATAAAAATTGCGTAAAGATGCAACAGCTCTTGCAGAGCTACTTGCAGCTTTTTTTTGACCAAATCTATGAGCAAGCCAACTACGGAAAGTTCTGATATCAGCATCAGCGACTATCTGTAAAGTAATTTCATTTCCCAAATATTCAGATAGAAATCTCAAAAAGTCTTCAAGATCATTTGCATAAGCTATCACGGTGTGTTCTGAGCAATTCACCTGATCTCTAAGGTGTATGATCCAGTTCATTTTGGCATCTTCTAAACTTTGAAACATGGGTATTGAAAAAGGCAAAATTATCAGTCAGTTGCAGTTATACATTTCTTACTTGCCGATGCAAAAATTTGCAAAAATTGACCCTAATACATCTTCTACTCCTACTTCTCCTGTAAGGCATCGCATGTGATGACAGGCAAGTCTTATTTCTTCAGAAATAAATATCGGATCCTGCATCAGTAGGGCGGTATCAATGCATTGAAGTGCTTTTTCCAAAATGTTGCGATATCTACTTCTAGTTAATCCGGGAAGGGAGGAAGGTCTAGCTAGTTTTTCAGCCTTTCTTATGATTGCATCTGTCAAATCTTTGATTCCGTATTGTGTTTTACACGATAGTAGAATTGCATCTTTAATGTTTTTAGTATTTGAGATGTCAATTTTGTTGATTGCAATTATTGTGTCTTCGTCTTTTAGCGATGCTATTGCCTCACTCATGAGTGCATTTTTAGACGCGTCAAGTAGGATGATTTTTATGTCACAATTTGCAAAAAGGTCTTTTGCCTTGTTGATTCCGATTTCTTCTATTTCATCATTGTAGTCATGCCTGATTCCTGCGGTATCTGAGATTGTGATAGGATATCCACCTATATCTAAATGAGACTCTAGTATATCTCTTGTGGTGCCAGCAATATTGGTAACGATAGATACATCTCTGCGAGTAAGGCAATTGATAAGAGATGACTTTCCTACGTTTGGTTCGCCAAAGATTCCAAGGCTTATACCGGATCTTAATCTTTCTCCTCTTCTGTTATCATTTATGTGAGATAGCATTTGAGATTTAAGATGCAGCATAGATACTTTACTTTTTTCAAGTATCGCTAGGGGCAATTCTTCTTCAGGAAAATCTATAAAGACTTCTATTAAGGCCAAAATCTCTGTCAATTGCATTTTCCAGGATGCGTAGAGCGTGCCCAGCTCTCCAAGCATCTGTTTTGATGCTTGCCTATGCTGCATAGCTGTTTCTGCACCAATGAGGTCGGAAAGCCCTTCTATCTGTGTAAGATCCATTTTGTTGTTCCAAAAGGCTCTTTTAGTGAACTCTCCTGGTTCTGCAATGCGAACCTTTGGGCATGAAGCCAGAGTTTCTACAAGCATATCAGTCACTGCTGTGCTTCCATGCGCGTGAATTTCTGCAACATCTTCTCCGGTAAAGCTTTTAGGCTTTTGAAACAAAACAACCATTGCCTGATCTATGAAATAAGGTGGAGAGGTACGAAAGTCGTATATTTTCCTGAGTTGCATTACTCCGGGCAATAAAGAGGGCTTTTGGGTTAACTGTTGTAACAAGTATTGCGTTCGTTCTCCTGAAATACGAAATACTGCAACTCCAGATTTGCCTTTAGCCGATGCCTGCCCAAAAATCGTATCCATCAACCTTACTACTGTTTATTTTTCTTAGTTTGAATCAAGGTTTTTAGACAGTATTTGTGCGTTCAAATAAATTTGAGTCTCAGGGTATCATTTCTTGTTGTTTTGAAGATTCTGAATCCATTTTTTTGAATACATCAGACCATTCTCCTTGCATTGCTGATTTTGCATATTCGGTTACTCTACTTTCGAAGAAATTGGCGTGTTCGATTCCGTTTAGAATTTCATCGAGCCAGGTAAGAGGATTTTCTTCTACCATGTAAATTTCTTTGAGGCCCAGTTGTATCAATCTTCTATCTGCTATATAGCGAATGTATTTTTTTACATCTCTTGCGGTGAGCCCCTGAATGTCGCCAAGTTCAAATGCAAGATCTATAAATGCGTCTTCTAGATGCACTATTGTTGAACAGGCTTTGTAAAGAGCGCTCTTAAGTTTTTCAGTCCAAATTTCTGGATTTTCTTGAATGAAAGTATTAAATAGGCGAATTATCGAATACATGTGCAAAGTCTCGTCTCGTACAGACCATGTAACGATTTGCCCCATGCCTTTGAGCTTATTAAATCTGGTAAAATTGAGCAAGATAGCAAAAGAGGCAAAAAGTTGCAAACCTTCTGTAAAGGCGCCAAAAGCTGCCAAAGTAAGGGCTATTTCTTCCTTTGTACCTGTTTCAAAGTTGGCCATATAATCGGACTTATCAGCCATTTCTTTATATTTCAAAAAAGCCTGATATTCGATTTCTGGTAGTCCAAGAGTATCCAGGAGATGAGAATAGGCGGCTATATGTACAGTTTCCATGTTAGAAAAAGCCGCAAGCATCATTTGTATTTCTGGAGGTTGAAACACTCTTGAGTAATGCTTCATGTAGCAATTATTTACATCAATGTCTGCCTGAGTAAAGAAACGCAGTACTTGAGTAACAAGATGCTTTTCATCGGCTGTTATGTTGTACTTCCAATCTCTGATGTCATCACTCATTGGTACTTCTTCAGGTAGCCAATGAATTTTTTGTTGCGTATACCAGGCTTCATAGGCCCAGGGATAAGCAAAAGGTTTGTAAGCTTTGCGTACTTCTAGCAATCCCATGTTAATTACCTAATAGTAAAATTTAGTTTTTTCTGATTTAAGATTATTGGCACCCAAGACATTCCTCCTTTTGATCATTGCTTGTATTGCTCTCCGGTTCTTGAAACTTAAAGGCCTTGTGAGAGACTTTTTCAGCTCTTTGAATAGAGGTTGATCTACAGTAATACATGCCTTTTACTCCCAATTTCCAAGCCATATAGTGTATGTCGTGTACGTCTTGCTTTTCAGAGTTACCAGCAAGGAAAACATTGAGAGATTGAGATTGAGTAATGTAAGGAGTTCTTTCGGCTGCAAGCTTTATGATCCAACGTTGATCTATTTCATAAGCGGTTTTAAAGACAGCTTTTTCATGCTCAGAAAGAAACTCTAGATGCTGCACTGATCCTTCATGAGTAGAAATAGAGGACCATACCTGTTCATTATTGTATCCTTTCTCTTCCAGCAATTTTTGTAGATTTTTATTCCTTATGTTAAAGGACCCGCTAAGAGTTTTCTGAGTAAAGCTATTTGCCGTAAATGGATCTATTCCCGGGGATGTGCTATTTGCAATAATTGAGATAGATGCAGTTGGTGCAATTGCAGTTGTATTAGTAAATCTCAAAGCTACTCCAACTTCTGCTGCGTCCGGACATGCGCCTCTTTCTTTTGCAAGAGCCACAGATGCCGCGTGAGTTTGTTCACTGATATGTTTGAATATTCTGTGATTCCACACGTTAGCCATCACTGACTCCAACGGAATACTGTTTGCTTGTAAAAATGAGGTAAAACCCATTACACCCAGGCCCACGCTTCTTTCTCGTGCAGCAGAATATTTTGCTTTTGCCATTTGGTTTGGAGCTCTATCGATAAAATCTTGTAAAGCGTTATCCAAAAAGCACATTATGTCTGGAATGAAGTCTTGATTTTCCCTCCATTCGTCAAACTTTTCCAAGTTGAGAGAGGAAAGGCAACACACGCCTGTTCTTTTATTGCCCAAATGGTCTTTTCCGGTTGGCAAAGTAATCTCGTTACAAAGGTTTGAGGTTTTTACCTTTATTCCAAGCTTTTTGTGATGATCTGGAATCAGATTATTAACTCTATCAATAAAGAGTAGGTAAGGCTCTCCAGTTTCTATTCTGGTGGCTAGGATTTTAATCCACAAATCTCTTGCTGAGATTTTTTCAACGACAGATCTGTCATGAGGGCTGAGTAAGGCCCACTGTGTATTGTCTTCCACTGCGCGCATGAAAGCGTCGGTTATCACTATTGCGTGATGGATGTTAAGAGATCTTCTGTTTAGATCTCCTCCGGTTGGTCTTCTCAACTCTATAAATTCCAAAATTTCAGGATGATCTACAGGTAAATATACAGCAGCGCTGCCTCTTCTGAGGGATCCTTGTGAGATGGCAAGCGTCATTGCGTCTTGCACCTTGAGAAAAGGTATTATTCCCGAAGTTTTGCCGTTTCCTTTTACGGGCTCATTAATTGAACGGACATTGCCCCAATAAGTTCCTATTCCTCCTCCTCTAGATGCTAACCATACATTTTCACTCCAAACATCTACTATATCTTCCAAACTGTCTTCCACTTCATTTAAGAAGCAAGATATGGGCAGACCTCTTTTGCTACCACCGTTGCTAAGGATTGGGGTTGCTGGCATAAATAGTAACGTACTCATGTAATCGTACAGTCTTTGTGCGTGCTCATGATCGTTTCCGTAATGGCTTGCCACTCTTGCAAAGAGATCTTGAAAATCCTCTCCTTCAAACAAGTACCTATCTCGCAGAGTTGCTCTTCCAAATTCTGAGAGGAGAGCATTGCGAGATTTATCCGTTGTTACGTTAAACTTTCTCTCAATTAAAGACATAATGACCTAGCAACTAGTCTGGTTTGTAAGTAGCGAAAATAGTGAATAGGATTCAATGTGGGCGAGCCTATGATAGACTTTAGAAACCTTTTTGTAATCAATAAATTGTCCGAAGTTTTTATGATTTTTTCTTTATGAGCGATTTTTTAGACTTTACATATCATGCAAAATGCGCATCTTTGATTTAAATTAATAGGGTTGAGTATAAATGTCTGAGGGATTTTTAGATCATGTTAATAAGTTACTGGTCAGATACAAGAATTTGCAAAATGAGCTAGCGGGTATTGAGGATATAGGGGGCTCTTTGTATGTAAAGGTTGCAAAAAAAATTGCAGATATGAGTCTGTTAGTATGTCAGGCAGAGGAATATCTTAAGATTGCTCAAGAAAAAGCATCTTTAGCTGCAATGTCTCAAGACAATAGTCAGGATAAAGATTTTCTAGATTATGTATTATTAGAGACTCAAAATCTTACAAGTGATCTTTTGAATCTAGAAAATCGCATCAAGCAGACTTTGGTGTCTAAAATAGAAGAAAGTAGTGAGAATGCCATCTTAGAGGTCAGGGCAGGTACTGGCGGCGAGGAAGCCGCGCTATTTGCAACAGAGTTATTTCTTATGTATCAAAAATATGCAGCCTTTCAAAAGTGGAAATTTGAAATATTAAGCATTAATGAAACCGACATAGGGGGCTTTAAAGAGGCAATTGCCTTGATAGGTTCTTCTCATGCTTTTGCAAAGCTCAAATTTGAATCAGGTGTACATAGAGTGCAAAGGGTGCCTGCAACAGAGACAAAGGGTAGAATTCATACGTCGACTGCAACTGTTGCAGTACTTCCTGAAGCAAAAGAAACTGAGGTCGTTTTTGAAGACAAGGATTTGAAAATTGAAACTTGCAGATCCTCTGGTGCTGGCGGTCAGCACGTCAATACAACGGATTCGGCAGTGCGTATATTGCACATTCCAACTGGCATTTGTGTTTCTCAGTCAGATGAGCGATCTCAGCACAAAAATAAGGCAAAAGCTCTAAAAATACTAAGGTCTCGTGTGTTTGACTTAGAGAAAAACCAAAAAGATAGCGCAAGGGCCAGCGAGAGGAAATCTCAAGTAGGCTCAGGGGAGCGCTCTGAAAAAGTTCGTACTTATAATTTCCCACAAGGTAGGGTTACTGATCATCGTATTAATTTTACGGCCTACAATATAGAAGAAATAGTAAGGGAAGGGCGCTTGGATGAAATTATTTCTCAACTCTCGGTTGATCATCAGGCAAGGCTATTTGAAGACTTTGACTTGGAGAAGCTTTAAATAAAAAAGCAACAAAGATAATGCAAATAGTCTAATTGGTCAGACTGTTAAAATTCTCTATATCTGGGATATGGTTCCTTGTGTTGACTGAGATATATTTCCATGATAGGTGTGAATATTGGTACGTGCAAATGCTTCCTTATCTATGATTCAGTCTTTAGAGTTGATGTCCAAGTTTCACGCAATGTGTGAGTGTGATACATGGGAAGAAATATCTAGAAAGCTGAATAAGACAAGAGC